>JASLHL010000119.1 GCA_030152225.1 Flavobacterium sp.
TTCTTCTTCAGCGATTTCGGTTAATTCTCTTTCTAATAATTAACGAAAGAGTAAATAAATTAACATAATTAAAAGCGATGAATTCGCACTATGTGAATAAATCTAATGTTATACTATGCTAATTGTGTAAATAAATCTTATTATTATAAGAAATGGAGCTGAAATATAAGAGAAGGGGATGTGAATTCCTTAAAGGAAAAAGGAAAGTCATAAACTTTCTCTATAAGGAGAAAAAAAGTCTAGTTGTTTTGAGCAACTAGACTTTTGTATAGAAAAGGATTGATTTACGATAGACTCTCGACGCATAGTATGGCGCATTTTTCACCATCAATAGCGGCAGATATGATTCCGCCTGCGTATCCTGCACCTTCACCACAAGGATAGAGTCCTTTAATCTGAGGGTGTTCCAATGAGCGATCATCTCGGGGGATTCGCACGGGGGAAGAGGTTCTACTTTCTGGAGCGTGAAGAATGGCATCATTGGTGAAATAGCCTTTCATGGACTGTCCAAATGCTCGAAACCCCGCTCGCATAATATCGGTTAAGAAAGCAGGAAATACCTCACCTAGTTCTAGCGAAGTTGTACCGGGTAGATAGGAGGTTTTGGGAATGGAGCTCGACACTTTTTTATCTGAAAAATCTACCATACGCTGAGCGGGAACGCGTTGTGTTTCACCAGCTAAAAGGAAGGCTCGCTGTTCAATAGCCTTTTGAAATTCCATTCCAGCTAAAGCACCAAATTTTTCAAAAGGCTTAAAATCCTCCAAGCGCAATTCAACAACAATACCCGAATTGGCTGTTGGCTGATCGCGTTTGGATGGAGACCAACCATTGGTTACAACCTCACCTGGCGCGGTAGCACAAGGGGCAATTACCCCTCCAGGACACATACAAAAAGAATACATCCCTCGTCCATTGACTTGCTTCACAATGGAATACGGAGCAGGAGGAAGGAATTCACCTCGATAGTCACAAGAGTATTGAATTTGATCAATCAGCGATTGTGGATGCTCTGCACGAACACCCAAGGCAAAAGGTTTAGCTTCAATTAAAATATTTTTTCGATCGAGTAATTCATAAATATCCCGAGCAGAGTGTCCAGTGGCTAATATTACTTTATTAGCCTCAATGGTATCGCCATTTTCCAATAATACGCCTTGTATTTCATTGCCTTGTAAGACGAAGTCAACCACGCGTTTTTCGAATAGTACTTCTCCGCCAAATTCCTCAATCTTATGACGCATGTCCTGCATGATTTTCGGTAATTTATTGGTTCCGATATGAGGATGAGCCTCTACGAGAATATCATGTGGTGCACCAAAGGCAACGAGAAGCTCTAGAATGCGATTGATATCACCGCGTTTTTTTGAACGGGTGTATAGTTTACCATCGGAATAGGTACCGGCACCTCCTTCTCCAAAACAATAGTTGGAATCGGGGTCAACAAGGTGATCAATATTGATCGCTTTTAAGTCTCTGCGACGTCCGCGAACATCTTTTCCTCTTTCAATCACAATGGGTTTTACGCCTAATTCAATGAGCTGTAAAGCAGCAAAATAACCCGCAGGTCCCGCTCCAACTACAATCACGCGTTTGGCGTCTTTGACATTTTTGTAAGCAGGGAAATCAAGGTGTCGGTGTACAATCTCTTCACCCGCAAAAAACACTTGAACTTTCAGGTTGATTTTTACCGCGCGTTGTCTGGCATCAATGGATCTTTTGAGGATGGTAATGTGCTGAATATCGGAAACAGTACTTCGGATATGTTGAGCAACATGTTGGATGAGTAATTCAGCTGAAGCAGCAACTTCAGGAAGTACTTGTAACTGTAATTCTTGTGGCATTTTTTTATAAAGCAATAAAAATTAAAGCGCAAAAATACATTAAAAAAGCAAACAATATAGATCCAAGTAACCGTCGGTATAAAAAAAAATAAGGAATGAGGTTTTGTATGGTATATTTTTGATTAGTAGGCTATTGTGTTTGGTTTTATTTTCTTTTTAAAGGAGGTATTCCTCTGTTTGTTGTGGTATTGCCAATGAAAGAAGATAGTCGATTAGGAAAAGAACTTTATTGTGTAAATCACAAGAGAAGGAGGGAGGTATTTTTGTTTGAAGGAGAATCAAATCCAGTATGGATTAAATGATCTGCTGGACATGGCGCTGTCATCCGTGTGCTGTTGTACTTGCTATACGCCTCCGTCGAGGAGAAAAAGAATGTAAAAAACACTTTTTTTACATCCTACTGTCATAGCGTTGTCATTCCTAAGTTGTATTTTTGGTAGGAAGTTCCGATTATGGAATGAATCCTTTTAAACCTAGATACGATGTCTTATTGCGATACAATAGAACAATTAACGGGCGAACGAAAAGCCCTCCACAAAAAATACCACGATCACCACTATGGTTTCCCCATTCACGACGACAATGAATTATTTGGGCGTTTACTGATGGAAATTAACCAAGCGGGACTGAGTTGGGAAACCATTCTCAAAAAGGAAGAAGCCTTTCGATTGGCGTATAGTAACTTTGATATTCAAGTCGTTGCCGCCTACACAGAAGAAGATCGCCTGCGCTTGATGCAAGATGCGGGAATCATTCGCAACCGCCTTAAAATCAATGCGGCAATTGAAAATGCCAAGGAGATACTAGTCTTGCAAAGTGAATTTGGCTCATTTGAAAATTGGTTGAAACACCATCATCCAAAGACCAAAGAAGAATGGGTAAAATTATTCAAAAAGCACTTCCGCTTTACAGGGGGAGAAATCGTCAATGAGTTTTTAATGAGTACGGGTTATTTAAAAGGAGCGCATACGGAAACTTGTCCACTATATGCCGTGGTTTTACAACAGCAACCCCCTTGGCTAGTTGAAGATGAAAAATAGATATTTGATTGATTATCAGGGTGGTGATTCTTTTATTTGCTGTTAAGTTTTTCCTATAACTCCTTTGTTTTCTTGCTATACCCATCTTTTTTCGCTATTTTTATAGCATCCTTGAAATCAAAAAGCGATGATTCTTACCAAAAACGCAAGTGATTTTAAGGTTTAGTATTCAAGTAAACCAAAACAGAACAGATGGAATTTAGAAAATTAGGAACTTCTGCTATAGAAGTTTCCGCAATTACCTTTGGTGCTTGGGCAGCAGGGGGATGGATGTGGGGAAGTACTGATCGAAAAGAAGCAGTAGAAGCTATGGTTGCCGCACATCGCGAAGGGATGACCACCATTGATACGGCACCTATTTATGGTCAAGGCGTAAGTGAAGAAATTGTCGGTGAAGCGATCAAGGGACTTGCACGAGATCAAGTACAATTATTAACGAAGTTTGGCATGCGCTGGGACTTAGCAGCACCTCAAGGTACTTTTGTCATGAATAGTCAGGACAATAAGGGAAAGGATATTGCCATTTATAAATACGCGAGTAAAGCAAGTGTACTCAAAGAAGTGGAAGACAGTTTGAAGCGATTGGGAACGGATTATATCGATTTACTGCAAATTCATTGGCCTGATGTTACAACGCCTATTGCAGAAACTATGGAAGCGATGGAATTGTTGATTCAACAAGGCAAAATTCGCGCAGCAGGTGTGAGTAATTATTCCGTTGAACAGGTGAAAGAAGCTCGAAATACCCTAGGTATTGTCAGCAATCAAGTTCCTTATAGTATGCTCAATCGCGCTATTGAAACGGATTTAGTACCCTATGCCTTAGCGCATGATTTGAGTATCATCGCCTATAGCCCAATGGAAAGAGGGCTCTTGACAGGTAAGTACTTCAAAGCGAATGCCTTCGAATCAGGCGATCACCGCTCGGGGTATTTTGCGCAGTTTGACTTGAAAAAAGTGGAAAACTTTTTAGAGGAAATCCGCCCCTTAGCTGAAGAAAAAAGAGCAACATTTGCTCAATTGGTCTTGCGTTGGACCACTTTGCAACCCGCTATTACAGTGACGTTGGCAGGTGCACGAAATGCACAACAAGCCATAGCCAATGCACAAGCCATGCAGATTCAGTTGAATCAAGATGAAATCGATTTTATGAATCGCGCTTTAGCAAAAATATAAAAGTAAAAAAGGGAGTTCACAAACTCCCTTTTTTACTTTTATTATGCTTCTTTCCAACGAACCAGCAGGTAAGCAGGTTGGCCAAAAGGAGCTAGCAATGTGTCCTTTAAAATCTCAAATCCCCATGTCTTGAAATGAGGAAGTAGAGGATCATCTTGTAAAACCTCCAACCAAATCGCATCGTATTGACGGGTTAAAGAAAGGGTTTTATTCCACAGGGAAGCGCGTATTGCTTCTTCGTTGTGCTCAGGTAAGAGGTAAAATGAAGCGAGATTGATCACTTTTTTGTCTGCCAATGCGGGCTGATCTACCTGTTTAATCATCACATAACCTGCGGGAATGTCTGCGTGGTATACGGTTAGCATTTGCGTACTGAGATCGTTGAGTTCTAAAATAGTTGCTTTGTGATCGAGTTGCTGTGCGAGGTATTGATTTAATGGAGCGTCTTCTACTTTTGACGCATACATACCCTTAATTTGGGCTTCTCTTAGTTGAAAAAGAAGACGTAATCCGTCTTCTGTGGCTATCGTAAATTTTGATATAATACTCATACTGAATCGTGTTTATACACAAAGATAGCAGAAGAAAGCTAATATTTTTCGATACAGTATGGGTAAAAGTTATCGGTACATTGTTATTTTCAATTGATCGCCTAAGGCTTTAATGAGAGCGAGATCTTCGGGTGTAATACGCTGGGCATACACCGCTCTGAAGTTTGATTCGTAAGCGGTAGTAAAAGAGAATGTTTCTCCAGGGGTTAGGCTAATTCCAAGGGATGTACAATGGGTATAAAAAGCTTCCTTATCTGTTGTAGCAGGTAGTTGTCCCCAAATGCTATAGCCACCTTTAGGTGCTTGCACTGTGAGGGCATCGGGAGAAGGAGAAGGGAAAGAAGCGTTGAATTGACGAACCAATTGCATTGCCTGTCGCTCTAAATTTTGGCGAAAGATACGCAAGTGCTTGTCATAGCTAGGAAGTTGTAATAATCGGATTATAACCTCCTGATTGAGAGGAGAAACCGATCGACCTAGGGCAAATTTCAATCGCTCCGCTTGGGCAAAGTACTTTCCTGCAGCTAGCCATCCCAAACGCAAACCTGGGGCAACTGTCTTGGAAAAGGAAGAAAAGGTCAACACCAATCCACGGGTGTCGAAATTCTTGATATTAATCGGGCGTTCTCCTTGAAAATATAGGTCTCCATAAATGTCATTTTCCAAAATAGGCATTTGATATTGTACCGCGAGTTGATAGAGTTTTTCTTTGTTCTCCTCAGTAAGGAGAATGCCTGTCGGATTGTGGAAATTAGGCGTAACAACAAGGGCCTTAATGGCGTGTTGACCACACATTTTTTTTAAGTAATTCAAATCTAATCCCTCCTTTGGGCGTACGGGAATCTCCAGTGCACGCAAACGCAAACGGGCAATGACTTCCAAAACGGAGAATACACACGGACTTTCTACAGCAATAATATCCTGTGGGGTGGTTACAGCTGCTAATCCAATATATAACGCTTGTAGAGCACCATCGGTGATGATTAGTTCATCCGCTTGCAGTTGTGCCCCGTGTAAGGATGCTCTTTTGATCAGTAGGGCATGGAGCTCTTCTGATCCGGTATTGGGATAATAGTGGAGCAAAGTCGTATTCTTCTCGCGAATGACTTCTTGCATCGTCTTTAAGACTAAGGCATGGGGAATAAAGGTTGTTGCAGGTGCGGCAATGTACAAAGACGATTGTTCGCTATGTTCTAATCGACGCGTAGTTAGTGCTATCTTTTGGTTAAAAACCGCATCGCGCGGTATAGTTGGTAAATCAGGCGTTTGAATCTGACTCCGATCTGCCAAAGAAGGAGCTACCACATAGCCTGAACGGGGTATACTCTTTACTAATCCCTTGAATACAAGGTAATCATAACCACTTTGAACGGAACTTGTACTCAGTTGATAGGTTTCCTTAATCGCTCGTACAGTGGGAAGCGCATCTCCTGCTTGTAGATGCCCCTTTTCAATCGCTTCCTCTAGTTTAGCGGTGAATATTTCGTATTTGTACTTTTTCACGTGGTTTTGAATCAACTGTATGGAGTAAATATACAATTTTTGACTTTTATATCGGTACAGTTGATGAAGAGGATGGATATCCTTTATGTGGATCCTTTTTTGTCAAATACTCCTTGGTGCTGTATTTGATAACAATTGTTATCGTTAAGGTACCGCTGATTTTTCACCTTTGTCTTGTTTAATCAAAGCAGTAAAAATGGAAAAAATAGTAGAGGAGATGTTGCACAACGTCATCGAAAGTAAAACCTATGATGAAGAACTACTTCTAGCATACTTTTCAACGGACTACATACAGGTAGTTGATGGGAATACGTTGGATTTTACAGGATTTAAGAGGCACATCCAAAAACTAAAAGAATTGATTGCTACTGTAGAGGTAGAGGTTCTCAATTTTGCAAGTAGAGGCCATACAGTATTTACCAAACATCAGGTTCAATCGGTTTTGCGTGATGGTTCTCACCACAAACATATCGTCATGGCAGAATTTACTTTTCACAAGGATAAGATTGTGCGATGTGAAGAGCTTACCTTTTTACTCAAGGGTACAGCATCAGGTAAAAACTTGGGGTCTACTGTATAAAGGAGCCCGCTAATCCACTTGATCCAAGCGATTGTACAGCGCTCTCTTATAGGTAATTCCAATGGGAATTTGAACGTTTTTTATCGAGACTTCTTGTTCGGTGTAGGCTGTTATTTTGGTGAGATTTACCACGTATGATTTGTGGATTCTCAAGAATTTTTGTGCAGCTAAGAGGGAAACAATCTCTTGGGTAGTAGTGGTTACAATATGCACTTTATCACTAGTGAAAACTTTGACATAATTGCCATAACTTTGAATGTAATCGATGGTGTCTTGTTGAATTTCGATTTGGTCTTTTCCTATTTTGAGTTGAATCGCCAAGGGAGGTTGTACGCTCTCACGGGAAATGTAAAAGGATAAAAAGCGCTCCATTGCTTTGATAAAGCGTGGAAAAGAGATGGGCTTTAGCAAATAATCCACCACGCCATAGTCATAGCTTTTTAAGGCATAATGTGAATGGGCGGTGGTTAAAATGGTTTTGGGCGCTTGTGGAAGGGTCTCTAAAAACTCAATCCCTGACATTTGGGGCATATCAATATCTAAGAAGATCAAATCCACGGGGTGTAAGCGGATATAGTCTATGGCTTCTACTGCATTATAACACTGTTTTACAAGGTATAAATGGGCATTTTTTTCAATGTAATTTTGCAATACATAGTGAGAAGCAGGCTCATCGTCAATAATCATGCATTTATATCGGGATTGTTCCATGGTTTATAAGTTGATTGATAGATGGGTAATAAATTGATTTCCTTCAGGATAAACGCGTAAGGTATGTCGATTTGGGTAGATCATCTGCAAACGCGCGGTTGTATTTTCCAAGCCTACTCTGGTTGAGGTAGGTGGAGTTGCTTTTAGCGGAAGGGGATTAACAATGTCGAGTTGCAATACGCCTTGGGTTACCTGAAGGTGGAGGTGAATAAAACAATGTTCAATATTCGAAGTCCCGTGTTTGAATGCATTTTCGACAAACGTAAAGATAATCAGTGGGGCGATAGTATAGTTCGTCGGATGGTCAATTGTCGAGGTAAAACGCAGATCACAACGATAACCCACGCGTTCTTTTTCCAGCTCAATATAGCTTTGAATAAAGGAAATTTCATCACGTAAAGCCACCACTTCTTTCTGGCTGTTTTCAACCTGATAGCGCAGAAGCTCAGAAACCTTCATAATAGCGTCAGGTGTTTTATCGGGAAATGCAATACTCAATCCATAAATGGTATTTAATGTATTAAAGAGAAAATGAGGGTTTAACTGCTTGTTTAACAGGTCTATTTCATTTTTTTTAGTGATGATTTCTCGATGGGCGACTTCTTTTTGTTTGCGATAATAGGCTAAAAAATGAGTAGTTCCCAGGATACAAACACTCGATCCCAATAAAACCCCCAATTGATATTGAAAGGTGAGTTTGGAATTGGTTGAATGTAAAAAACAGGATTTGTATAAGAAACTTTGCGTCAGATGACTGAGTAAAAATGCTGTAACCGAGAGTAAACAAAGGGTGAGAAAGATATACAGGTATATCCGATCTCTTTTGACTAATAATGGCAAGAGGTAAAAGCGGTTTAATTGCGCATGGGCATACAAAAGCATAAAGTAAACCAAACCTAGAAATAGACTTCTCCAACTGGCAATGAGTATCCAGTCGTTTAAAGTAAATAAAATGAAAGAGAACACCAAGACGCCTAATTCTTGTGTCCATTTACGCTCTAATAAATCCCTCATCGTGTTGTTTGTCTCTGAATGCAAAGATAGGGATATCTTTATTGTACCTCCTTGTTTCATGACCAATGCAATTGGTCATTTTCTTTTTGAGATTAACCGCTATTGCTTTTGACTTTTCTGAGGAGTTGGTATTATTGTACTATAAAATGGTTTTTAATAATAGCAAATGATAAGTAGAAAGCCTCAATCTCTTGTTTTATACCTCATAGGAATTGCCTTATTGCTTTTTGGGCAACGCAGTTTTTGGGACAAATTCAAAGAAGCAAGAAAACAAGTAGCACTCGAAAAGAAACAACAGCAAGAAGAGGCGTTGATTTCGAATAGACCCTTTGAAATTCAAGAAATTGAATATGATTCCATTGGCGGAAAATGGAAAAATGACCGCGTTTATTTTCAGACGATACACGTGGGGAATGTCAATTTCAAATCACTCAAAAACAGAAGAACTACAACCGTTGAACACCATGATGAAGAAAATGCCTCCGACAGTTTCTAAGGCGTATATCACACAAACGCGAAAGCTCTTCCATTGCCACATCAAGATCAAAATACCGCTTGAGTGTGGAGAAGCCTTGTTAGAGGATTGCTTTGCCCTTTTGGAGCAACTAGATCGACGTTATAATTCTTATCAACCTGGATCGTTTTTTAGTCGAATTAATCAACAGGCAGGATATTGGGTTGAGGTAGATGATACTTGTATTGCGCTACTGCAACAGCTGCAATTGATTTCAACGCTTACCAACGGAAGTTATGATATTAGTTGTATGCCCCTGATTCGCCTGTGGGGATTCTATCAACAAGATACGGCTAATCTTCGGGTTCCCTCTGCTGCGGAATTGGCGGATACCCTGCAAAAAGTAGGGTATAAACAACTAGAGATTAAATCGAATTTTGTGCGTATTGCTGTAGGACAAGAATTAATTACAGGGTCTTTCCTTAAGGCATTTGCCGTCGATCAAGTTATTGCCTTTTTAAAAGAGGAGGGCATCACGGATGCGATAATTAATGCAGGTGGAAGTACGATTAGGGGAATTAATGATGAGACACATCCACAGTGGAAGGTTACTATTCCTTCCGCTTTTGTACCCGAAGAGCGAAC
>JASLHL010000193.1 GCA_030152225.1 Flavobacterium sp.
ATTTCATCCAATTCGAAAGGAACAAGCGTAATATTTTCCATTGATATTCCCCAAAATAGGTATTGATTTAGTCCTGATATTATCTCAATTTGCTGGTTATTAAATACATTGCGTATGGAAAAGAAAATTTCTATTGTCATTTTAGAAGATGAGAAACACTATAGAGAAACGATACAAATGTTACTCGATTACTCTGATTCCTTCACTTGCCTAAAGGCATACGAAACGATTAAAAAATTTTATCGCGAATTTGAAAACATTGAACCTGATATTTTTTGGATCGATTTAAATTTACCGGATGGGTCAGGCATTGATGTAATTGAATACATAAAGAAAAAAAGGCCCGAGGCCTTGTGTATTGTCTGTAGTTTTTTTGACTGTGAAGATATTATTTTTAAAGCCTTAAAAAATGGAGCTGATGGTTATTTACTAAAAGGAGAACCCAATAAAAAATACCTGCAAGCCTTAACCGAGCTGTATCAAGGTGGAGCACCCATGAGTGCTACAATTGCCAAAAAAGTAATTTTGTCTTTTAAAGAAGATAAAGCCTCCCAAGAGAACTATGCCTTAACGGAACGTGAAAAAGAGATTCTAAAGCATCTTTCCCTAGGCGCACAATACAAAGAAATTGGCGCAACCTTATATGTTAGCACCGAAACAGTCAAAAAGCATATAAAAAACATTTACACTAAATTACACGTAAACAACAAAACCGAAGCCGTTACGAAGTATTTTGGGCTGAAATAACAGAAAACACGCCCTCTTTTCGCCTGCATCTTTTCTTGATCAACAAGCATTAAACTTCTTGTTTCTTCTTTAATAGGGTAAAAGGATTGAAGGAAACCCCCACATTAAAGTAAAACGTAGGATTAGGCTTAAATGCTACAGTAGCTCGATTAAATGATTTCTCCTTCTCAAAAATACGCGAGGATGGTGTGACTTTTAATCCAGCTTTGCCAGTCAATACAAAATCTCCAAAAGCATGCTCATATATAAATCCAGAATTGACATCTATTTGTCTATATTCAAAGCGTTGTTTAGCATCTTCTAAGTTGTACAAGTAGAAAGAAGTAACATCCATTTCGCTTCCCAATGAGAGTCGACTAGAACGAAACACATTTTTTCTCACATACATACTCTTTGGAAGCGTTAGATCAAAAACCAATCCATTGTCAAACTTGTACTCATACGTAAAAACGGGTAAAACAGGTAGTTGTGTGGTTGGATCAAGATTAAGGGCTACTCCTAC
Source organism: Flavobacterium sp. (assembly GCA_030152225.1). Lineage (GTDB taxonomy): Bacteria > Bacteroidota > Bacteroidia > Flavobacteriales > Flavobacteriaceae > Flavobacterium. The sequence continues at coordinate 1,250 of JASLHL010000193.1, forward strand.
ACTCATGATCGTCTTGGCATTGCTTTTTAAAATAACCACCCCTGATGCTAGTCCTTTTACGCGCTCCACATACTTATCACTTCCATCAACAATCAGACTAGCAGAATAAACCGCTCGATTTCCAACTAAAGTGGAAAAGTAAACAACATTTAGCGAGGTAAAAAGATTGTGAAAGTTGGTTTGTTTTGCTGTCGGATTAGAGGTAAATGATTCAAATAAATTAGATGTCATACCTGTAAATTTATAGCCCACTGTTCCGCCAAAAACAAGGTGTTTCTTTTTAATAAAAGGAAGGGTAGCGGTTACTTTAACCTGTCTAAATACATCGACGTTGCCTTCTTTTGGAGCGGAAAGCCCTTTTTTTGGACTGAAATTATAGGGCGATACATTTGTAAATTCAATATTTAAAGGGCGTATAATCGTAAATTTATCAGCCGCATAGCTTACTACTTTTTTAGGTACACTAATACTGTCCCTTTTCATCTGTATTACCCTAGCTTGATCTTGAGCAAAACCCTTCACACTCAGCCCCAACACAGCAGTTAAAAACACTACTTTTTTAATCATATATGGAAAATTCTTAATTTAAATAGCCTTAAAACAGCAGTATTATCTGCTATTTTTCATTTTTAAAAACAAATAAATAAAAAAAAACAGAAAACCATTTTACTTTTCGTACAAAATAACAGCTGACAGTGAACCATTATCGTCGTACCTTTGTATAAGCGAGGGCTCTTACGACGCCAAACGCACAGTAAAATTAAATTGAACCCGTACTTTAACTTGAATTCTTCGCGGTTTACAATCGATCCTGAAGACAAAGTAGCGTACGAAACGAATGCAATACGTATGGCTTTTACCTTTACACTTGAACATCCCATGCCGCCTATTTGGATGCGCTTCCCAAACATTTCTCAGTATTCTATTGGCTGGAGAATGGGGTATGGAGAGGATTATAAATGGCAATGGAGCGATTGGCTCGATACGCTATCCCCTACCGAACAATCACAGTATCAAATCCTGTTTCCTCATCCTATTTTTTGGCGAGAATACTACAATGCCGATTTCGATTATGCCGATATTCTAGACTATGAATGTGAACACGTACAGCTTTGGCGTAAAAAAGGAGAAATGAAATATTCTCTTGCTACAATAAGACAACCCCAAGAGACCTCGTCATTTTTATTTTTTTGGAGACCCGAGGCAGGCGTGATCAATTCCTCTTGTCTTGGCCAATGGCAACCTTCCTATTTTGAGGTTGATATGGATACCTATTCCTGTACGGAACAATATATGATGGCCGAGAAAGCAAGACTTTTTGAGGATGAAGAAACCGAAGCCCTTATCCTGGCGGCCACAGATCCTAAAAAAATGAAAGCACTAGGCAAAAAAGTAAAAAACTTCAATCAAACGACCTGGGACAAAGCTAAATATGCGATAGTACTGAATGGCAACTACTACAAATTTGCACAAAATAAAGCGATGCGCGATTTCCTACTCGCAACAGGGGATCAAATTTTGGTTGAAGCAAGTCCACTGGATACCATTTGGGGAATTGGCCTTGCGGAAGAAGACCCTCAAGCACGCGATATCAGTAGCTGGAAAGGACAAAACCTATTGGGATTTGCCCTGATGGAAGTTCGCGATGAACTGAGAAAACTCTACCAAAACGCTGATAGAATTCCTTGGGACAAGTTTTAGATGTACACGGTTTATCTCCCTGCCTTTCGACTTGTTATTTGCACGATTTTTCAAATCAAAAAAGGGTCAACCCTATTTAGGGACGTTCAAGGAGACGATGAGCAAATAGCCCCTATAGCAAACGGAACGAAAAGCAACGAACGAAAAGCAGTATCTCAAAAAAACATTTTTCCCCTCTCCAAGCGGATTAAGTGCTTCGCTTCCATTTCCTTAATGGTGCGAATCACTGTTTCAACGCGAAGTCCTGTCATATCGGCAATTTGCTGACGAGTCAGCTCCACATGAAATTCTTTGGTCCTTTCTTTATGTTGGGTTTTGATATAATTTAATAAGGTCAGGATTCGCTTTTCAGAATCATTAGACGAAATATCAGGGGCCATAATTGACTTATAGTACAAACGCGAAGACAGGGCTTCTAATACGCTAAAACAACTCGCTTTTTCACGTTCAAGCAAGGTATAAAAATCGCTTTTATGGATGAGTAAAATGCGGGTTGCTTGCAGCGTAACAGCATTGGCGGGATAGTTCACCGCACAAAAGAGCGGGGGTTCTCCAAAGCTTTCCCCATCGGTAAACAAGCCTTGAATAAACTCCTTGCCATCTTCGTTGTAATTATTCATTTTTACTCGCCCTTCGACAATTTGGAAGTAGTAACGCGGCTCATCTCCTTGTGTAAACACCGTCTCATTCTTGTCAAATTCTTTAATAAAACCGCGATAGCGCAGTAAAATAGCAGGATCAATCATAGTAAGATATCTTCGATATATGCGATCTTAAATTTACGACTTATTTTGAGGATAAAATAGCAAAGAACGATAATCTTAGCCGTAGTACGCGTTCTACTCCTGTGCGCTAAGCCGATTCTTTACTGCGTTTTCTTCGCATCAAAGGCCGCTTTGTCTAATCGATACCAAAAATGGGGCTCACCCTCCCAATCAAAAGTTTCTATACCTGTAAATCCCAGTTTACGCAAAATGCGATTTGATCCGTCATTCGCACAATCTGCCATCGCAAAAACTTCGCGATATCCCAATTGATTGAAACCGTAGTTTAAACAGGCGATTCCCGCCTCTGTTGCAAGACCTTTACCCCAGTATTTTTTGCGTAAACGATACCCTAAATCATAGTAGTTTACCTGTTTATTGATTGCTTCTGTGATATACTTAAATCCCGTCCATCCGATGAATTCATTCGTTTCCTTATCCACCATCGCCCAACGGCCAATACCGTGATCCTTGTACTGTTGACGAATAAAATCAATCACCATTGCAATCTCATCTTTGGTTTGTACGGGGTGATTTCCCAAATACTGATGTACTTCTGGATTTGAGTCTAAATCAAACATTCCCTCAACATCTGTTGGTTGCAATTCTCGTATAATTAAGCGTGCTGTTTCTATCAAAATATCCATCTCAACTCTTTTTTCTCCTCTTACCCTTTTGCTTGTGTCTTTTTATGCAGGTAAAACAACGACCAAACAAGTGACAAATGTAAGTAAAAAACCCCTCTACCTATCGATTGGACCAAAGGCATTCGTATAATCGTTTAAAAATAAAAAGTAGGCATACAACCAAAAGAGTATCTTTGAGTATAACCCTATTTATCCGACATTATGATAAGAAAAGCCCATACAGCAGACGTAGCTACTTTACAAGAATTATATACACTTTTATTTGAGAACTTAGCAGAACTAGAACCCGCTTATATGCAGCAAGCCAATCAAGAAAAAGCCTTTTTAGAATTAGCCATTCGCGAAGAAAACAATTTTGCTTTATTTGTATTGGAAGAGGAAAATAGTATACAAGGATTTGCCATTGCCCAACTGCAAGACAGTCCTCCTTATAATGCTTTTGTTCCCCAGCGCTGTGTGTATTTAATGGATCTGGTTGTTCACCCTACAACACGCGGTAAAGGTTATGGAACAGCCTTAATTGAGCACGTTAAAAACTGGGGAATTGAAAACCAAGTAGACTATTTTGAGCTTACCGTCATGCATCGCAATCAACAAGCTATTGCACTATATGAGCGAGAAGGATTCCGTCCTTTTAGTCAGTCTATGCGCATGCGTTTGGATACAAAATAAGCGACAGCACTACGTCTATTACAGCTAAAAACACAGCAAATTAACATACAAAAAGGCATGACCCTCCCAGTCATGCCTTTTTTCTCAAACAAAAATATCCATAAAAAAGATAAATTTTAACTTGAAATAACCCTAGACAACAAGCACATAAACAACACATTACAATAAACAAAAGAGTTAAACTAATGATTTAACAGCCTGATGCGCTTAACGGTCTTACTCGGTATTACTACAAAATGCGATTCAAATTAGCCAGTTGAATTAAATAGGCAATCTTGGCATCAATGACCTGACTAAATGCTTCTTGCCATAGGGTATTCGCCTCAAGTACATCCTTACTCCGATGGCGTGGCAATCCGTGCCTTCACCTAGCCGTTGTGAAATATAATTGATCTTCTCTTTTATAAAAGAATTAGAATAAATCTAACGCGCGGATTTAAGGTTGCAATTCGCGCCATCGAGATCTGGATTTACGTTGCTTACTGTTTACTATTTTTTCACACTCGTTCTTTGCTATTCACCAGCTACATGAATACGCTACAAACCTACATCAGTCGAAATTAACCTGCAATACCCTCTTTCCATATAGGGAAAAAGAAAGCTCAAATGGCTTGATTTGTCTCCCTACAAAAAGCACAAACAACTGTTATTCAGCCGTTTATTTTGTTTGGTTTTTGTTTTGTTTGGGTCTTCTTCGGTAAACCTGTGTATTTACGAGGGATTACCCCCCATTTACCGAACAAAACCCAACCAAAACCCGAACAAACCCCAAGCCATTTCCACTTTACTGCAAGAAACTAACCCCTTCTTTTTTGTCTACATTCATGTAAAAACAAAATGCTTTGTAGGTCTTCTACTTTCATTTTATCTTTATTTTTAGTTCGAATCAAAGGTATCCTTCCCTTGCTGTAAGTCCGCTGTACCTGTTGGAGGGAAAACCTCACAAAGCACAGGCTTGCGCTGGGCAATCACCTCAATCAAGCCTCTTACCAAATTATTACTGCCATAAAAACAAGACGGTAACCTTGTTTTGTTGTATCTTCGTTTGTCGTGTTGAATACAAAAAAACAACCGTAGCCGTCTAACCCCTCATCCTACACCCATGAAAATTTTAGTAATTGAAGACGAAAAAGAACTACGAGCGATTATGAAAGAATCGTTAGAAAAAGAACGTTATGTGGTTGAAGTAGCTGAAAATTTTAAACGAGCAATTGAAAAATTAATAGGCTATGACTACGATTGTATCTTGCTCGATATTATGCTTCCAGACGGTAATGGAATAGATGTATTGCGCGAGATCAAACGCATGGGGAAAGAGGATGCTGTCATTATTATTTCTGCCAAAGACTCCATTGATGACAAGGTAATGGGATTGGAACTTGGCGCAGATGATTACTTAACCAAGCCTTTTCACCTATCGGAACTACTGGCCAGAATAAAATCGGTGCTTCGCCGTAAGCATCAGCAAGGATTTCAAAGCGTGAAGTGGAATAATATCGAAATCTTTATGGATGAGCGAACCGTGAAGGTAAACGAAACACCCATGGTATTAAACAACAAAGAATTCGAGTTGCTTTATTACTTTGTGGTCAATGCCAATCGCTTAGTCACTAAATCATCCTTAGCAGAACATATTTGGGGCGACAATATGGATGAAGCAGACAGCTATGACTTTGTGTATTCACAAGTAAAAAATCTACGCAAAAAACTGAAGACCCATCAAGCAGACGCCAATATTCAATCCGTATATGGCATGGGGTATAAACTAGTACAGGAGTAAAATGAAGCTACACAATTATATGTTGGGGTATCTATCGGTTGGAATCATCCTTGTTCTAACTGCTTGGGTATTGATTTTTTATGCTTTTATGACGGAAGAAGTGTATGACAATATTGATGACGGATTAAAAAATAGCAAGACTGAAATCATCAAGAAAGCCTATACCAATCCACAGGTCGAAAGCTTCCTTCCCTTTGGCACTAGTGGATTCAGAATCACCCCCTTAGCACCAGGAAAATACGCCAAAAAAAATGTATTTACAACAGAAATGATCTACATGGATGCAGATGATAATGAAGAGCCCGTACGCATGTTGACGACCACCTTTGTCGACCAAAAAGGAGATCATTATCAACTTGAAATACGCACGTCAACCATCGAAGCTGATGATTTACTGCGCGATTTTGGCGTAGCGGTATTGGCCTTGTATTTTGCTTTACTACTAAGTATTTACCTCATTAATCACTTTATTTTACGTCGGGCGGTATGGAATCCCTTTTATCGCCTACTACACAATCTGAGGACCTATACCCTAGGCGAAAAAATCAGTACAGCTGAAACTCAAACCCCCATTAAAGAATTTACAGACTTACAGCGAGAAATCAATAAAATGATCACGCGCATTGAGGAAATGGTTGAGCAACAAAAAACCTTTGTATCCAATGCAGCGCACGAATCACAAACGCCCTTGGCTATTATCAGTAATAAGCTCGAATTGCTCGCAGAAACTGAAGGATTAAACGAGGAACAAATCAATCAAATTGGATCGATTCATCAAAGCTTATCCCGATTGATTAAACTCAATAAATCACTTCTCATGTTGGCTAAAATTGAAAACAAACAATTTCAACAGTATCAAGAAGTAAACCTCAATCAAATCGTCAAGGCAATCATCGAAGACTTTGAGGACTTATTCTCCTATAAGAATATAAGCGTTACCCTACAGGACACTGGCGAAGCTTTTACTATTCTGATGGATAAAGGACTTGCTATTACCTTGGTGCAAAACCTGCTCAAAAACGCATTAGTTCACAATATTCCTCAAGGAAGTATTGTCATTGAACTCCAACACAATGCCTTTACAATAGCCAATACTAGTGCACACTACACTGCATTAGACGAATCCGTCATCTACAATCGCTTTTTTAGAAGTACAACCAATGATGAATCCACTGGACTAGGTTTGTCTTTGGTACAAACCATTATCAAAGTCACGGAATCACTTCATATTCGATACGAATTTGATCAATTGCATCGTTTTACCGTTTACCAATCCAACGGAATAAATAGAAATAAAGAGTAGTGGTATAAAAAATAAACACACCTCATAAAGTAGGCCTTTGCTGAGGTGTGTCTAACATAACATTACATAAAGTTGATGACAACGTGAAAAATAAATCTTGTTTACTTTGCATACTTTTTCTCGCCGTTGATGTATAGAACTCCCTCTGCTCCATCAAACGTATAAGTAGCATCTTGGTAAACATTACCTTCTTTTTTATCTAAAATAAGTAGCTGCTGATCTTCCGTAGGAAGGAACAGCTGTAACTTGGATTGATCTGCATTAAATACAACAAATGCACTCATAACGGCACTTCCCTCCACTTGTACTGGATTTAAACGCAGCCCTTGATCAAACAAACGCAAGCAGGTCTGATTCAACTCGCTCCACGTTTCACCTGCGGCAGTCAGACAACCGTGATCGTCTTTTTCTCCTCCAATCTTTGGCGTTTCCCTTTGGGTTTCCACTTGCTGCTCTTCGCCACTCATGGCTTCTGCCTTTGTTGTGGTTGTATTACAGCTTATAAAAGCAAAAATACCCAAGATTAGTACCCCTCCTTTTTTCATTTCTTTTCCTTTTTAATTCTTTTTTAAAAACAGGACTTCTCACTCCTATACCTAGGTAAGCGATCCCGCTCTTTTTTCATTAGCATACAATATACGAATTTTTATACATGTAGGGGCCATATCAGGATCAACATTGGCACAAATTTAATACAAAAAACCCTGTTTTTCAATAAGATACATTAAAAAATCTGTTTTTTATAAAAACGCTGCTATTTCTTTTTTTTAGCAAAATTCCCAATTCTTTCCAGATTCTAGCTGTAGATTTGTAGTACAAATAGAAAAATAAATAGCCATGAAAAATTTTAAAACAGTACTATTCGGAATCTTTAGTGCGATTGTCATGTTAACCAGTCAATCAACACTAGCCAAAGACATTGTCATTACAAAAAGTGAATTACCGAAAAAAGCACTTGCATTTATGGATACCCATTTTAATGCAAAAACCATTCAATTAGTAGAAAAAGATGTCGATTTACTATCTGTCTCGTATAAAGTAACCTTCACGGATCAGATCGAAATAGAATTTGATCAATCGGGAGCATGGGAAGAAGTAGATGGCAATAAGAATCAGTTGCCTACTACATTCCTCCTAAAGCCAATTGTAGACTATATTACAGCCAATTACCCAGGAGCTCATGTAATAAAGGTCAGCAATGAGCGAAGACGATACGAAGTAGAACTCAACAATGGACTTGAACTCGAATTCTCAAAATCAGGAGAATTCAAGCGAATTGATCACTAATTAAAAACACGTCATGAAAAAGAAAATAATTGCTTTGGCTCTATTTGGAGCACTTACCCTAAGTTTTACTGCTTGTAGTAGTGATGACAATCCTTCCGCTCAGGTTGAACAAGTCACACTAGATCAAGTACCGACGAACGCGAAAAAGTTTATTGAAACGACTTTTCCCCAGGCTACAGTTGTAAAGGCAACTAAAGTAAATACACCGAATTATTACGGGTCATTTTACGAGTTGATCTTAGATAACAACATCGAAATCGACTTTGATCAATCCGGTCATTGGACTGAAATAGAGACAAAGGATCACAGTGCGATTCCAGCGACATTTCTCCTGCAAGAGGTTCCATTAATCCAAGCCTATATAGAAGGATATGATAAGGAAAGTTTTAGTATTGAAATAGACAAAGACGCAAAGGGGTACGAAGTTAAACTAAATAGTGGATTGGAATTAATCTTTACGGCTCAACAAGAATTTGTCGGGCTTGATTTAGATACAGAGGAAGATGAACAAGTGATTCAGGCAGATCAATTACCTACCGCGGTAAAAAACTTCTTGACCACACATTTTTCTGACACTGGGATTGTTTTAGTTAAAAAAGAACTAGACAAGGCAGTAACGTACAAAGTCTACCTCAATAATGGGATTAAAATTGAATTTAATCAACAAGGCGACTGGATTGAAATGGAAACCAAACAAAACAAAGAAATCCCATCTGATCTAATGCCTGTTGCTTTAACGACCTATATTCAACTCAACTACAGCGATTTTAAATTGGTGGGCGTCGAGAAGAAAAGCCAGGGGTACGAAGTAGAAATACAAAAAGGAAGACAAGAAATAGAGCTTCTTTTTGACCAAGAAGGACATTTTGTACAAGTAGACCACTAAGCTGGAACTCGTAACAAAAAGGAATAAAAATAGAGGGACGGTCTACGCTTAGACCGTCCCTCCTGTTTTAGGTATAACGCTGCTTGTTTTAAATCCCACAGCCGGATCATGAAAAAAGTGCAGTGCTACTTGCCGCTTTTTTTCGTTCTTATGGTAAGCCCTAATTTTTCAGCAACAACTAACTCATAATCGCTGAAGGGGCAAAACCAAATACTTCTACAAATGCTCTATAAAATGATAAACGCGTATTAAACCCACAAAGTAAGCTCAATTCCTCAACGGTATAGTTTTCTTCATTTTCCCTAATCATAAGTACAGCATACTCCACGCGTAACCGATTGATATACTGCTTAAAAGTAACAGCAGAAGAGGCTTTAAAGTACTCCGTAAGTTCTGCTTTTGGAAATTGCAAAACACGAGCCAATTCTTCTAAATTTAAAACTGGATTTAAAAACAAGCGTGTTTCAATTAACTTCTCTGTAATAACTTGACGAATTTCATTCACTCTGCATTCAATCGGTTCCTTTTCAAAAACAGCCCCTTTAGTCAACTGAAATAAATTCGATCTTCTGGATTGTTGAGAAGACCACAAAGACAACTTCTCATTTTCGGGTAGGGACACATCCAAAGCCACCTCTCCGAATATTCGAGTTGTTTCTCGCTCCAATTGCCCTGTTACTACCGAATTGTAGTGACTTAATTTCGAGTAAACAAATGTTTTTACTTCATGTAGTAATGCGGCAATTAACAAAGAAAAACCAGTCAAATAAAAAACGAAATCAACGTAGGAGAAAAGAGGAACCCGATAGAAGTAAGCCATTAAAAATGAAATCGAAATACAAAAGAGGGTGACGATGTAAAAAGCGAAGTATTGCTTCAATGTTGGAAATAAAACCTTGTCAATCAAACGCCAATAACCATAACAACCATAAAGTAAGGCCATCACACTAATAAGCAATAGCAAAATATCATGCAGGGTTTGCACATCAAATCCGGTACCTTCCACCACTAGCTTATACAAATAATACAACGTTAAAATCACAACAGGGAGATAATGTACAAACAGAAAGCGATGCTTTACTTTCAATACATAGATTAACCCTGCTCCATGCAACAAGAAAAAAACAGCACCTAAACTAAAACCCGAGGGCAAATGGGCATAAGAGTCTATCAAATAAAGTACTCCATTCAAACCTAAAATCGTACAGCTCAACAAAAACACGTTCAATCTTTCTTTATTCTCCCTTCCATTTAGCCAATAAAAGAACGCATAAACAACAAAACAAACAAACATCCCAATCATAATTTCCTTTTACTTTTTTCAATAATTACACGGTATTCAGTAGGGCTAAATCCGGTTAAATCTTTAAAGTATTTATTAAATGTATTAACGGATTTAAAACCACATTCTTCAGCAACAGCTAACAGCGTCCAATCGGACTTATTCTTCAATAATTGCAAAGATTCAATGATCCGATGAAAAGCAACCAATTTGTAAAAACTAGTATTGAGGTGATTGTTTATCACATAGCTTGCCTGTTGTACACTACTTCTAGGTATGTATTGACACAAGGTTTCCAAACTAAAATCACGCTGTAGAAAAACCTTTTCCTGCTCAAAAAAATCGAGAATTTGTCCTGCTAATTCTTTATTTTGATACTTTAATCGATAAACCTCGGTTTCTACTTCTCGCGTCTCCTCTAGTAGCAATTCTTTTGGTCCTTCTACATTCCAATCTTTAGCAAGAAAGAACGTATCCGATTCCCTGTCTTTTAGCTGCTTATTATAAAAAAAATAGGTGAATATTGATAGCACTAACAATACATATTGAAGTCCTACCTGTACATAGCCAAGCATAATAACCAAATCATTGATGTTGTTGTTGAAAAAATAACCCTGAAGATTGAGTAACAACAGATAGATTACAAAAAAAGTATGCGATATACTGATATAAGATTCGACAACTTTAAAAGCATCTTTATAGTGAGCCTGATGAAAATAAAAGAAACTAAAATACACGATGCCGAAAAAATTATTCAAGGTAACGAGAATCCAAAACGGAATGGGAAGAAAGCTAAAAACAAGCAGAAGGATAGACAGGCTCATCATCTGTGTAATTTGGGTTTTCAGGACAACATCTGGCGAATCATTGACAACCCGAGATAATTTCAAACTAAACACAAGAGCAAAGAAATTAATAATATAAACCGTTTTGTGTTCTATTAAAGCATTGTAATAATTAGCGGTTAATAAAAAAATAAAAAGAACAAACAATAGATAATAGAACTTATCAACCTGTGCGTTAGCATTCCAATCGGACAACTTTATCATATACTTTTTTGTTAATCAAGAGGACTTTGCTTTGAGCATCACAACAGTTAAACTTAACGAATTGATTACTACATTATTGCTCAGACGAACCTTAACATCGTCTTTCATCCTGTATTAGTAAATAAACTTAAACACCCCACCTAAAAACTTGTTTTTTATAATATTTCGGATCTAATAATTTTTACATAATTTTCTTTCACTTTACATAATTTTTCACATTATTTCTATTTTTCATCTAAACAAATTTAACTTTTGAGATGTTAACACCTGTATCAAAAGACCGTCAACATGATCAAAGTAAGTATTTGAAACACCCTTTAACATTTATTTTACTATTTTAAATTATATGTAACAAAATCACAAAACAACAGCAAAAAAAACCAAATAATATAGAATAAAACAAAACATACACAACAAAAATAGCCCATCCTTAGATTAGGCAACCTACCCTATCCTGTACAGAACGAAGCATAAGAGTAAAAAACACCACGATAGTTTTCAATTATAAAATTTCTACTGCAAAACTCAATTTCTTAAGGCAATTCCATTTAATTCAATAAAATAACAAAATAGACAGCGGCCTCTTATAAGCATAAATCAGTGCTATAGCCCTAGCTTTTTTCCAATAATTAGCTACCTTACTAGGTGATCCAGAAAAAAACAGCGGCCTAAAATTGCATAGGAAGTGAAAATACAGCCTCAAGTTTCACTATAGGTTGACCTAAATAGGTAATAAGAAACCCGAATTGTCAGAGACGGTCTCCAAAAGATGATGCAATCCTCACCCTGACGTGGACCTGCTTACACAGCCTAAATAGGTCAAACAGCC
>JASLHL010000122.1 GCA_030152225.1 Flavobacterium sp.
GTTTTTGACACGTGACGTCCAATACGAGTTGATCCTGTGAAAGATACTAATGGAATTCTGTGGTCATTGTTCATCAAACCTCCACACTCATTTCCAACTACTAGGTTACAAACTCCTTCTTGAATTCCGTTAGCTTTGAAAACTTTAGCAATAATGTTTTGACACGCTACCGCACATAAAGGTGTTTTTGAACTTGGTTTCCATACACAAACGTCTCCACAAACCCAAGCAATCATAGTATTCCAGCTCCAAACTGCCACAGGGAAGTTGAAAGCAGAAATAATACCTACAGTTCCAATTGGATGCCATTGCTCATACATTCTGTGCATTGGTCTTTCTGAGTGCATAGTTAAACCGTACAATTGACGAGATAATCCTACTGCGAAATCACAGATGTCAATCATTTCTTGAACCTCACCTAAACCTTCTTGTAAACTTTTACCCATTTCATAAGAAACAAGTTTTCCAAGGTGTTCTTTATTGTTGCGTAATTCTTCTCCGATTTGACGAACAATATCTCCTCTTTTTGGTGCAGGAACTAATTTCCAAGATTTGTAAGCTTCTTGTGCCGTTTGCATTACTTTTTCGTAATCTTCAGCCGTTGTTGCTTTTACTTTTCCTATTAATTCACCCGTTGCAGGTGAGTATGATTCGATAATTCTTCCGTTAGAAAATGAGTTTAAACCTGTTGAAGTTCCGTTGTTTACCTCTGCAAGTCCTAAATGCTTCATCGCATCCAAAATTCCAAATTGGTCATTTGTTGTTGCCATTATTCTTCTTTTATAGTTTATAAGATAGTTCTTGTGCTAAGATATAAAAATAATTTTAGCTAAGAGGTGTTAATAAAAACACTTCATTCTGCTATATTATTAAGTTGTTGACAAGTATTTGAAATAAATGTCACTTTTATTTTGTACTAAATGTGAAATTGTGATTAGGTTGTTAGTTCGGATCAGCAGATCCCTGTAAATAAAAAAATTAACCGTTTTTTACAAGGTAAAATAGCGATTAGGAAACTGGGTCCATCACACAGTTACAATGCGAGCAAGTACGCAGTTCTTCTGAACCATAAAACGCTTTAAAATGCGGTAAAAAATCTTTTTCGATATCTGTTAGCTCAAAATATACCTCATACAATTTCTCATTGCAGTTATCACAATACCAAATTAATCCATCCTTTGCATGGGGGTCTTTTCGTTTGGTTTCTACTACTAGGCCTACTGAATTGGCGGTTCGAACTGGTGAATGAGGCATTTTAGCAGGCAGTAGAAAAATGTCTCCTGGGTTTAGTGTAATGCGTTTTCGCTCACCCTCTTCTTGAATGTCTATGTAAATTGTTCCTTCTAATTGAAAGAAAAATTCCTCATGTTCATTGTAGTGGAAGTCTTTTCGGTTGTTGGGACCGCCTACAACCATGATGATATAATCTTTGGCATCAACAAAGAGACTCTTATTGGATACAGGTGGTTTCAGTAGGTCTTTATTTTCATTGACCCACTGTAAAAGATTAAAGGCTACGGCATTACTCATAGGATAAAAATGCGTTTACGTTTAGTTACTTCTGCTTAACCAATTTTGAGGGTTGTCAATATTGGAGTTGTGCGAAAGTAAGAATTTTAGCACAGTTTTTCCAGTGCTATTGGTGTTAATTGTTCCAATCGTTTGTTTGAGACTTACCTTGTCTCCTTTTTGAACTGTTACATCACGCAAATTTTGGTATACGGTTATATAATCTCCGTGTTGAATTAAGACGGCTTTATTTCCACCAGATAATACCTGAACTTGTAGTACTTCTCCTTCGAAAATAGCGCGTGCTTTTGCGTTGGATTCTGTGGTAATTTCCACGCCACTATTGTGAATCGTCAAATGGGTTTGCACAGGGTGTGGTTGATCTCCATAACCTAAAGAAACATATCCCTTCTCTACAGGCCAAGGGAGTTTACCGCGATTGGCTTTGAAGTTATCAGCCACTAGTTTACCTTCTGGGGTAAGTTCAAATGTAGCGGCCGCAGCTGTAGTTGCTGTGGATTTAGTTGTTGATTTACCTGCTTTAGCAGCAGCTTCTCTCGCTTTGCGGTTGGCCTCTTCAATTGCTTCGCGAATCAACTTTTGTATTTTGCGATCAATCGCCTTAGTTTCGTCCTGTTTTTTCTTGATCTGTTCGTTGAATTTCTTCTGATCTTTTTTAACTAGAGATACCAAGTCTTGTTGCTCGGTTAAATCTTGTTGAAGGACTTTCTCATTGGCCTGTTGTTCAGCTAACAGCTTACGCTGTTTTTCTTTTTCAACTTCCAATTTTGCTAGGGCTTCATTTAATAGCACCGTTTTTTCTTTGAGCTCTTCTCCTTGTTCCTTTCTAAAATCAGCATATTGCTTTAAGTATTGCACGCGTTTATACGCCTGAAAGAAATTTTCAGACGATAAGATAAACATCATTTTACTTTGATTCGAGCGACTTTTATACGCTTTTACAATGGTTTGTGCATAATCCTTTTTCAGTTGCTCTAGCTCTTTCGCCAAGGCATTCGCTTCTTTTTGATTGGTTGCAATGGTGTTGTTAGTGATATTAATCTGCTTGCGCACATTGTTAATCAATTGCTTGTTTAGGGTAACTTTGCGATTGATCTCTTCAATCTCAGCCAATATATTGCGCTCTTTGGTTTGTTCTCTATGAAGGAGTTGCTGTACAGATTTAATCTCAATGATGATCTGTTGTTTTCTGCGCTCCAATTGTTCTTGTGTCTCTTTTTGTTGAGCACACAAA
>JASLHL010000225.1 GCA_030152225.1 Flavobacterium sp.
AAGAAAGGGCGATTAGCTCAGCTGGTTCAGAGCATCTCGTTTACACCGAGAGGGTCGGGGGTTCGAATCCCTCATCGCCCACCATTCTTACACATATTGAAAATATTCCGAATTTATAGAAATATTAATTAGGGCGATTAGCTCAGCTGGTTCAGAGCATCTCGTTTACACCGAGAGGGTCGGGGGTTCGAATCCCTCATCGCCCACAATATTTTAAATAAAAGTTAATTCGGGCGATTAGCTCAGCTGGTTCAGAGCACCTCGTTTACACCGAGGGGGTCGGGGGTTCGAATCCCTCATCGCCCACAATATTTAGATTAACGTCAATTCGGGCGATTAGCTCAGCTGGTTCAGAGCACCTCGTTTACACCGAGGGGGTCGGGGGTTCGAATCCCTCATCGCCCACAATTCATACTAAATTTGGAGTATTTCCGAATGTATATTTATATTCGGGCGATTAGCTCAGCTGGTTCAGAGCATCTCGTTTACACCGAGAGGGTCGGGGGTTCGAATCCCTCATCGCCCACAACAAAAAAGCCTATTCATTTCGAATAGGCTTTTTTTGTTTTTATGGTTTGCGGTTTGCTACAAACCGCAAACCATGCTGTTGGTTTAATCTAAATTTCTCATCAATTGTATGATGTGTGGATTAGTTACCAAAAGGTGAAATTCTTTGAGTAAAACAATTGTACATTCCGGACAATCAGGTAATATACCTGGGTGGTCTGGGGTATCTAAGGGAAGTGGATTCGGATCGTAAGAGATAGCAGTTGCTGTATTGTATTTAAGATCAGTTCCGCTAACTGTTGCAAGATTGTAAACGGCTTTTCGCGTTATGTCTTCTTCTGTTAAGGTATAGGTCGTTTGGTACGTCCAGGTCTCTGTTGTATCTAATAATCCATCGTTATTCGTGTCTCCACTAATATAAGTTGGTGTAGGTAGGTTGCTTAAACGATCATCTGCGATTGAGATTCTTGTAAGAGGAACATTTCCCGTATTTTTTACCTTAAAGCTATACGTAATAGTTTCTCCAGCACTAGCAAAGCCACCATTTGAAGCGGTTTCGTTGAATTTTCCTACCTTGGTTAAAGTAAGTGCCGGTTTAGGATTAATATTTCCACCTGTTTCTGAACAAATTCCTTCAATTTCTTGTTTTAAACCTGGAGGCCATAGTTCATGACAAGTGCTGGCACTTGTACACAGGTTCGCATTTCCAGGAGAAACGTGTGCTAATCCAGCCAATGCAAACCAATTAACATTAAAAGAATCCGATAAGCGAGCGCCAGGTGTACCCGAAGCAGGAGCTCGATTCACAACGTTAGCATTGACATCGCCCTTTCCAACATGGTTCACCATGGGATAGTGAGTGGAAGAGATGGATAAGGTGGCACAAACATTTATATTTGCACCATCACCTAGATTAAATTCCGCTTTACTTGGAATTGTGGGATCTCCATCCGCAGGATCGAGCTGACTAATGGACCCATTTACACTAAAAAAGCTAAAATTACCGACATGAACAACCGCATTGTTTTTACTTCTAATCTCGCCAATATTTACCGCCCCTTTAAAAAAGAATCCTGAATAATCGCAAATGATGATTTCTCCACCTTTCATGTGCATTGTGCCTGAAGCTTGCAGAACAACACCGGTTGCAATATAAAGGATTGCCCCTGGTTCAATTGTAAAAGTCGATCCAGTTAAAGTGAGATGCTCTAAAACATGGTATCTTTTTCCGGCTTCTAATGTGTTTTCTGACGCTGTTAGTGCTATAGAACCTGGAGGAATTGTGCAAGAAGATGTCGCAGCTTGACCTTCTATCATTAGTAAAGCGAAGAATAGCCAAAAGAAAGGTTGAAGTAAAGCCAGATTTGTTTTTTGTTTCATAGTATATGGATTCAATGTTTAGTGTGTAATCTAGGGCATAGAAAAGCGCAGTATGCTTTTAGTTGAAACTATCACCAAGACGAAGGAGAATTGTTTGCTTAGTGGGGACTAGACATCGCAACTTGAACTGTCTTTACAAGACAACATTCAAAAAAAATACAACCTTCGTCTTCTGTGATATTCTTGCGTGTAAAAGTCCCCAAAAAACAGAGGGAATCATGGTCAAAAAAGTAGGGAAATCTTTTCTAATAATTTGGTAACAACTATTAATATGTTGATTACTAGCATGGTATGTGTTTTTTTTAAATTAATTCTTTTGACAGGGATTTTGTTTGAAATTTTAACATATTTAAGGCTAGTAAAAGCCTTTAATTTGGATAAAATAGCTGAGAGAAGAATAAGGGAAAGTCCAGATTTATCGTTGATTTGAAAAGAATGTAAAGCTCAAAAGTGCACAGCAATTGCGTTTATAGGGGGTTCCTTTTTTTAAATTAACACTTGTAGGGAATTTTAGATTTTAAAAAGTCTGAAATTCTTTCGTAATTTGCATATTTGAAATGAATCGATAGGATTCGGTGTACTATTTTGTGATAGCGTTTTGTCAACAAACCATTTTTTGGAGCAATGTTGAAGGTTAAATAAAAAATGGATGAAAGAAAAAAGAAATTTAGGGATACTTATCATTCTTCTACTTTGCAGCTTGTCCTATGCACAAGTGAGTAAATCAGAAAAATTGTTGGCGACTATTCTCACCGAAGTTCGAGCAGTAAATAAGGAAAGGGCTTTTTTTCTCGTTGATTCTATTTATAAAAACGAAACTGATGTTCATGTAAAAATACATGCGTTGTTTATACATGCTTATTTGTATCACGACGAATTTGATATTCCTACTTCATTGCAATTTGCTTTTCAAGCGATTGACTTAGCTGAAAAAAATAAGAGTTATAAATGGCTGAGTCGTCTATACGGCTTTGCTGGAGCAGAGTACAGTCGCTTAGGTCTTTTTAATGAAGCATTGCAATATTTTGATAAGATTGAAGCTGTGATTCCAAAAATTGCAGATGAACACGATCGCAACTTCTCCTATTTTTACTACCATCATTTGTTATCCGCTTATTACTATGAGCAAAAGAATTACAATGAAGCTTTACAGAGTATACAACGAGCAGAAAGTTATATTGCCAAAATTGGAGAGGCATTGATTCACTACAATCATTATATGTGTTCAGTAGAACAGAATAAAGGAATTAATTATCTAGAGTTAAAACAGTATGACAAGGCAAAAAAAGCCTATCAAAAGGGTTATGAATACATTAGCAAGGAAGAAAATACAGAAGAATTTTTAGCGCTAGGTTATATTTACGCGGGATTGGCTAGATTAGATGCACTTGAGCAAAACTCCGCGAATGCAGAACAAATTTTAGCTGCATATCACAAGGCTTTGCACATTGCTAATGTGAATGACAATAGAGATTTAAAGGAAATCTGTGACGATTATCTCAGAGCATACTATGAGTCTATTGGGGATTGGGAAAACTACAGCCTATACAATAAAGCCTATTTAAAGGAAAGACAAGAAAAAGAAGAATTCAGAGCGAAAACAGTCAATGAACTATTAGCCAAACAACAGCTATACCAAGCAAAGATTGTGGATAAAAACAAGAAGTATTTGGTTGTTATTGTTTCTTTTTTATTGGTATTATTAGTCGCTCCGGGTATTTATTTTATTGTTAAGCGCAAAAGAAATCAACCTAACTCAACAGGGGAAGGAACATCTACTGCTTTAGTAGAGAAATTAGCCTTAGGGAAAGAAAGCGAATTGGCCCAGTTTTTTATTGGAGTTAGTTGGTATGCAGAACCTGTAAAGGAAAGTGAACAAGCCATTATTAGAGCGCTTACACATTTTGAAGTAGAAAAGGGCTTTTTAGATAGTACAGTGACAATTGATACCCTTGCAGAAGCATGGCAAACCACTGTATTTGAAATCAGTCAGGTACTAAAGAAGCACAAACAAGTAGAGTTTAAAGTGTACCTTACGCAATGGAGGCTTTTTGAAAGTGTAAAAATTATGCGATTTGAACGTGAATATAGAGATTATAAAATTAGTCATTTAGCAGAGGTTGTTGGGTTTGGTTCACATAGTAGTTTTTCCATAGAGTTTAAAAAAAGCATAGGAGTTAATCCTTCCTTCTTTATTCAGTATTTAGAAGAAATAGAAAAGAAATAATCGTAGTCCATGGGCGAATATACGCTACAGCATCTTTTTATTGTCATGATTCTCACTATATTGTGTGTAATAGCTGTGTTGACTCTTGTCGTTGATAAAAAGATGGCGATAAACAAGAATGTCTTTTTCAGTAAAAGAAAACAATTGACGTGGATGTTATTGTTATTTGGTCTTGTACAATTGGTTGTATTTATGGCGCAGAGCGAGAAGATCCTTGCCCATGTTAGTGTTAGTTTCTTGTTTTTATTCTGGCCTAGCTTTTATCTTTGCTTGGCTGAA
The DNA here is from genome assembly GCA_030152225.1 of Flavobacterium sp. Lineage (GTDB taxonomy): Bacteria > Bacteroidota > Bacteroidia > Flavobacteriales > Flavobacteriaceae > Flavobacterium. The sequence goes on from JASLHL010000225.1 coordinate 4,394, forward strand.
TCCCATCACATATTAGGTCGAAATAAAAGTTATATAGGTACTTTCTACTTTTCTTATGTGCTTGCCTTATTAGTGTTAATCGAGTTCTTTATTCACGACCTATATGATTGGGTAAGTGAGGGGTTCCTTTTGCTTTCAGTTGTAGTGTTGAGCAGCATAAAACTCTACTATTTGTTTTTGATTTTCAAAACAATGAGTAAAGTGCAGCAGCGTACACCAATGCGTTTCATGTTATTTTGTGGGCTTTTTTTGTCGAGTAGCAGCCTAGTGCTCGTTGTTTATTTAGCCCATAACACACAGATGTTAGTTTTGAGTTTGTTGCTGTTTACGTTCTTTTTACTCCTGTTGAGTCTTGGTTTTTTTCAGCAAGCTATTGCTGGGTTAAGGCAATCTGTGCCAGGAGAGAGCAAAGAAATTCCGGTAACACTCATGTCTAAACTCCAGGTGACAGATCAACGCGAAGACCACTGGAATAAATACACCAAATCCGCTATAGATCCCATGCGTTTGCAAACAGCAAAAGTATTGCTAGAGAACTTAGCCAAGGATTATTTTTTTGATTCTTCATTGAATTTGCATCAATTGGCTCATGTTTTAGGACTAACGAAATATGAATTGAGCTATTTATTTTCGAACCAATTGAATACCAATTTTAATCAATATGTCAATACAATTCGAGTAGCGAAAGCCAAAGAATTGTTATTAGCTGCAGATTGTGAGCATTTGTCTGTAAAAGAAATTGGAGTGGAAGTCGGATTTAGCTCCAATACATCCTTTTATCGCGCATTCAAAGAGCATTATACTTTACCACCTTTAGCGTATAGAAAAAAGAGCGAAGCACAGTAATATTGCAGGAGAAAATAGCCGTTTTAGTCGGATGTAAACCTGTGTCCAAAACGCATAGAAACAGGGTCACAATTTTAAAATTAACCAAAGTATTTCAGTAGAGTCGTGGATAGAAAACCGCATCCTTCCTAAATAAATAATAAATCAGCTGGTTCGCTTATAAATTTTCCTTTTATCTATTTTATAGATGATAAAATAAGAATTATCTTTGTCTCTTAAATTTATTAATGATGTTGAATCAGATTTTAACTCCTCAGATTATAAAGGCAGCCCAAGAGCTGTATGATGTAGTACTTGATAAAGTTGAATATCAAGTGACTAGAAAAGAGTTTGAAGGAGATGTTACGGTTGTTATTTTCCCTTTTTTAAAACAAATTAAAGGTAATCCTATCGAGATAGGTACTAAAATTGGTGATTATTTAGTTGAAAATACAGCTGAAATAGAACGGTTTAATGTTGTAAAAGGATTTTTAAATTTAGTTGTTTCTGATACTTACTATCTATCTTCCTTCGAGAAGATGTATGGAGAAGCTCATTTTGGATACCAAACGCCAGCGGTAGACGACAAAGCTGTACTAGTTGAATACTCTTCACCGAATACCAACAAACCTTTACACTTAGGACACGTTCGAAATAACTTACTTGGTTTTTCTGTAGCTGAAATTTTAAAAGCTTCAGGGAAAAAAGTGTATAAAACACAAATTATCAACGATAGAGGAATCCATATTTGTAAGTCGATGTTGGCTTGGCAAAAGTTTGGTCATGGTGAAACACCTGAGTCAACGGGATTAAAAGGTGATAAACTAGTCGGAAATTACTATGTAAAATTCGATATTGAATACAAAAGTCAAATCAAGGATTTGATGGCAACGGGTATGACAGAAGACCAAGCGAAAGCAGAAGCTCCAATCATCAAAGAAGCCAAACAGATGCTTCTCGATTGGGAAGCTGGAAGACCAGAAGTCATCGCGCTATGGAAAAAGATGAACCAATGGGTATACGATGGTTTTGCTGTTTCTTATGCTAATTTAGGGATTGATTTCGATAAAAACTATTACGAAAGTGATACGTATTTATTGGGGAAAGATGTGGTTGAAGATGGATTAGCTCGTGGTGTATTCTTTAAAAAAGAAGATAACTCCGTATGGATCGATCTAACAGACGAAGGTTTAGATGAAAAATTAGTTCTTCGTGGAGATGGTACCTCTGTGTATATGACACAAGATATTGGAACAGCTATTCAGCGTGTGAAGGATTTTCCAGATATTGGCGGGATGGTTTATACGGTTGGAAATGAACAAGATTACCATTTTAAAGTGTTGTTCTTAATTCTAAAACGCTTAGGTTTTGATTGGGCTGATAGCTTGTATCACTTATCTTATGGAATGGTTGATTTACCTTCAGGTAAAATGAAGAGTAGAGAGGGGACTGTTGTAGATGCTGATGAACTGATGATGGATATGACGGATACGGCACGTTCTATTTCGGAAGAATTAGGTAAATTAGAAGGGTACTCTGAAGAAGAAAAAGCAACGTTGTATAAAACGATTGGTTTAGGAGCACTTAAATACTATATCTTAAAAGTAGATCCTAAAAAACGAATCCTATTTAATCCAGAAGAATCTGTTGATTTTGCTGGAAATACAGGGCCGTTTATTCAATATACTTATGCTCGTATTCAGTCGATTTTACGTAGAGCGGATTTTGATCTTTCTACGGTTGCAACTGAAATTGCATTAGATCCAAAAGAAAAGGAAATTATCAAATTATTAGAAGATTTCCCCGAAGTAATTCAAAATGCAGCAAAATCTCATAGCCCTGCACTTGTAGCAAACTATGTATATGATCTGGTAAAAGAGTACAACTCGTTCTATCAAACGGTTTCTATTCTTGGAGAAGAAGACCTAACGCTAAAAACGTTTAGAGTACAATTGTCTCAAAAAGTTGGTTTGGTGATCCAAGACGCTTTCTCCTTGTTGGGAATAGCGGTACCAAATCGTATGTAATTAAGTTCTTTGTGAAAGTAGTAAAATCATACATGATACAGTCATTAGCCATTATTATATTGGCTAGTGGCTTTTTTTTATTCTTTAAGGCTAACTTGCCACAAAAGATTTTTTCTGAAGAAAAACCCAAAACGAGTAATGTCGTGATTGATAGCTTATTATTAGAGGCTATTGAAAATGAAAAAGGAGCTGTTGAAAAAGAAAAAGTAGATTCAAAAGAGGTAGAAAACGAAGAAACAGAGAAAGGAGAGGTACTTATTATCAATGAGGAAGACTTGTTTTCTAATGAAAGTGAAGCTAACTTCAAGGGAATGGTTTTCTTAGATTACTTCTTTGGACGTTTGTACCAATTAGAAAATCAAAGTGAAGGACGTGTGCGAATTGCCTATTACGGTGATTCCATGACAGATGGTGATATGATTGTACAAGACTTGCGTAAAAATTACCAAGACAAGTATGGTGGATCGGGAGTTGGGTTTGTTCAGATTACCTCTGAATCAGCGCAATCTCGGGGATCTATTACCCATAAATATTCACCAAATTGGAAAGTACAGTCCTATTTGAATGTGAAGAAACCGCGCAAGCCTTTCGGAATCAGTGGACAAGTTTTCTTTGTCAAAGATACTGTAAAACCAACGTGGGTCAGTTATCAAGCAGGGAATATCCGCAATATGACTACATTAAACAGTCCAACATTATATTATGGTCGATCGACCAATACAAGAGGAACTGTAGAAGTGGTGATGCAAAAGGATACGCTTCGTAAAACATTGCAGGCTACACAAGCCCTGAATAAACTAAAATTGGCGAAAGGTGCAATTAGACAATTAAAAATACAGTTTGTACAAGCTGATTCTATTCCGTTGTATGGGATAGACGTGAGTAGTGCAACAGGGGTGCAGGTAGATAATTATTCGAGTCGTGGAAACTCAGGATTGCCTTTGTCTTTGTTTAATGTAGGGGTGATGCAACAGTTCCAAAAAGAGCTGGATTATAGTTTAATCATTTTGCACTATGGAACGAATGTGTTAAATTATGGATCATACAATTATAGTTGGTATACCAAACAGATGAATAAAGTCGTTAGTCATTTAAGACAATGTTTTCCAAAAGCATCTATTTTGGTTATTTCAACAGCAGATAAATCGACAAAATACGATTTAACGATGCAAACCGATTCTGCTGTGACTCCTTTGATGCGCGCACAACGCAAATATGCAATAGAATCCAAAACTGGATTTTTTAATTTGTATGAAGCCATGGGAGGAAGAGGATCTATGGTTAAATGGGTAGAAGAATCACCTACAAAAGCCAATAAGGATTATACACACTTTAACTTTAGGGGGGCTCAAGCAGTATCTGCGCTAATTTTTAAACAATTGGAAGAAGGCTATGCTACCTATAAAGGAGAAAAAGGAAGAGAAACAAAAGCACAAGAAATAAAACAGAAGGAAGATTCTGTGCAAACAAAAAAAGTTCAAAACGAAATAGATACAGTATCCAATGATAAGATGGAATAGAGTTGTAGCTCCGCTGCTATTTTTATGTAGCTTAGGAGTTTTTGCTCAAGAAACGAAGCAAGATCAAGTATTGAATGAGGTTAGTACTGAACATGATTCAGTAAATACGGCCTATAGGAATAAGATTTACTATCCAGAACAATTGAAACACTTTTTTCAAAGCTTAAAAGAATTAAGCGAAGGAAAACGAAAAAAAGTAAATATTGTTCACATTGGAGATTCTCATATTCAAGCTGATTTTTTTAGCGGACGAGTAAGAAGTTTAATTCAAGAACAATTTGGAAATGGCGGATTGGGATTTACCTTTCCCTATCAATTAGCGCGTACTAATAGCAATAATTTCGTGCGCTATTCTAGTAATTCACCTTGGGAAAATAGGCGTAATATCTACCCTGTTAATGGGGCAAAAGTTGGATTGAGCGGAATTGCTTTATCTTCTTCAACAAAAGACGCCGTAATTAAAGTGGATTTGCGCGAAAGCAAGTTCGCCTTTACCAAAGTAAAACTATTTACGCCAACGAATGATTTGGTGTATCGCGTGGGAACGGCAGAGAAAGAACTCAATTTAAGCAGTACGGTAACCAAAAATAATTCCCATAAAATAAAAGCAGGGGAATCTTTATCTGGTATTGCTAAAAAATACAATACAACTGTTGCGAAACTGAAGCAATTAAATAAGCTAAAATCGACGAATATCCAGGCAGGTAAGACCCTACTGGTGCCCGGCAAACAAGTAGAACATACTGCAATTGCAGCTTCTTCTTTTCATCCTGTAAACTACGCGAAAGAGAAAAGCTTTTATGCTTTTGATTTTCCTCAAGCAACGGAACAGTTTTACTTATATGCCGATGTGCCAGCTGATCAGTATGAGCTGAATGGGTTGGTTTTAGAGAATGATCAAGCAGGAATATTATATCACACCATTGGTGTAAATGGCGCACGTTACTCTGACTATAACAAGTATCCGTTATTTTTTAGTCAATTAGAAGGGTTAGAGGCCGATTTAATCATTATTTCTTTGGGAACAAATGAAGCTTTTGATAAAATGGATGAAGAAAGTTTTAAAACCGAAATTAACCACTTTCTAAAAGAAGTAAAAGAACGAAATCCACAAGTATCAATCTTAATTACTTCACCGCCACCAAGTTATTTTTCTAAAGGTGTACCCAATACCGTTGCAAGTGCGTTAACCAATGAGATTATTATCAACGGCATTGATCAAAAATATGCGATTTGGGACATGTATTATAATTTAGGAGGTACCTTGGGATTGCCTTATCTTATTGATGAGCAAATGCTATCCAAAGATTTAGTACATTACACGATTAAGGGGTATGAATACACAGGTACTTTGTTTTATGAAGGATTGATGGAAGTGTATCAAAATTATTTTACAACAGAAACGGAGCAGACAAATGAGTCTATTTAACATAGAAATGCCCTCTGTAACCTGGGATGAAGTTATCCATTGGTTTACATTTAACCCTAAAGAACCGCTGTTATTTAACTCCGGGTTGTTTTTAGGGATGTTTATTGTTTTTTATCTGATTTATATTGGTTTACGAAAAACATTCCACGTTCGGTTATTATACGTGGTCTTGTTTTCTTTGTTCTTCTACTATAAGTCCAGTGGATTATACCTTTTTATCTTAATTGGCTCCTCCTTAATGGATTATACTTTTGCTAATACCATCAACAAAAGTACCAATGAGACAAAAAAACGAATGCTCTTAACCCTGAGCGTCGTCTTAAATTTAGGACTACTGGGGTATTTTAAATACACCAATTTCTTTTTGGATGGCTTTAATTTCTTCGCTAATTCCAAATTTCACTTGGATGATTTGATTTTACCTGTTGGGATTTCATTTTATACCTTTCAGTCCATCAGTTATATTATCGAAATTTATCGCAAAGAAATAGAACCAACGAAGAATTTCTTGGACTATTTATTCTTTATCTCCTTTTTTCCCCAACTTGTTGCTGGGCCAATTGTTCGGGCCAAAGACTTCATTCCACAGATTTATTCTAATTTGATCGTTACGCGTGATCAGGTGAATGAAGGAATGCTGTTAATTATTGGTGGAGTATTGAAAAAAGCTGTCATTTCAGATTATATCTCCATTAATTTTGTGGATCGCGTTTTTGACGCACCAAATAGCTATACTGCTTTTGAAAATTTAATGGCTTCTTATGGCTACGCTATTCAGATTTATTGTGATTTCTCTGGGTACTCCGATATGGCCATTGGTATTGCTTTACTCTTAGGGTATCGCTTGCCAATGAACTTCAATGTTCCTTATCAATCCACATCGATCACTGAGTTTTGGCGCAGATGGCATATTTCATTATCTACCTGGCTTAAGGACTTTTTATATATTTCTGTAGGAGGAAATCGCAAGGGATCTTTTGGAGGATATTTCTTTCCTGCTCTGTTCTTTGTTGGGATTATTGGATGGGGCGTTTACAGCTATAGTAACAGTATCTATCCTTTAATTATTGGAATTTTAGCCTTCGTGGTCTTTATGTTGACTATTGCGCTTTCAAAAACAAGAGAAAAGAGCTTGTTTACAAATTTTAACTTGTTGACAACAATGTTGTTAGGAGGGTTATGGCATGGAGCTAGTTTGCGCTTTATCGTATGGGGTGCTTTGCATGGCATCGCCTTGGCTGTACACAAATTAGTGATGGAATTATTTCCGCGTAAAAAGGATAAGCCCGTCTCTTTCGTTTGGCGTGTAATTTCAATTCTATTGACTTTTCACTTTGTAACCTTTTGTTGGATCTTCTTCCGCTCAAACTCATTCGAAACTGCGTTGAATATGATTTATAATATTGCGGATATAGAGTTTGATTGGCAAGCTTGGCAAACCATTATAGCAGGTTATAAAAACGTCTTCTTACTAATTGCAATCGGATTTATATGGCATTTCATTCCTAAACGTTGGATGGCTATTCCGCACCAATGGTTTAATGTAGCACCTATTTTTGTAAAGTCTGTGGTTTTGGGCTTTGTATTCTGGGTGGTATATGCAACGGCAACCGCAGGGCCCCAACCTTTTATTTACTTCCAATTTTAAGACATAAAAAAGAATAAACAAAAAAGCCTCGCATATCGCGAGGCTTTTTTTATTTTCTAATATCAGCGCTGTGTTTCGGTGAAAGATTAGGTTCGGCAAAAGAAATTACTTGTTCCTCTTCCAGTGCTGCTAAAATGGCATACACATTTTTGTAATCCGTTTGAGCGGGAATATTGACTACAAAATAGTAATCATCAACCAATTCAATTTCGGTTTGCGCATATAAAATTTCATTATACAAATCTTCGCGCTTGTATTTTTCCTTGAGCACCATAACTTGAATCGTACTATTTCCAGAAGGTTGCTCTATATGAACGAGTTGATAACGCTTTTCTTTTTCATCATATACCGCATGTACAATATCTTCGCAAGACAATTCGGGACCATAGAAGGGAATGTTGTCAATTTGAAATAATTGTTGGTCTTGATCGACTAGAATTCCCCATAAAATCTCTTCAGTTTCTTTTTCTAATACTTCACTGTGATATTGGATCGCGATTTGCTCGTATTGTTCTTTCATACTCTTTCGGTTTTAATTAGGGAAATTAGGTTATTCAAATTGTTTACAAAGATAGGTGGTATAAACGTAATTTTTAAGAGAACACACATATTTGTTGGAATTTTTCGCCTGTTTTCCCTGTAAATAACTACCAAAAAAAAGAGTATCTTAGGCGCTAGAATGACCAAAAAATACTTTATTTACTATGATTATGAAATCTTATTTTTATGTTTTTGTTTTACTGATTACCTCTTCTTTTTCGCTCTATGCTCAAAATCAGATGGAAGAGTTGATGAAGGAGGGGATTGCTTATCACGATGAAGGAAAGTATGACAAAGCCATAGAAGCGTACAAAAAAATGTTGGATTTAGATCCGCGTTCGACGACAGGACATTATGAGATTGCCATGAGTTATATGTATAATGGTAACTATGACTTGGCGATTAAGCACAGTCAGATAGCCATTGATCAAGGAGGAAGGTTGTTAGTACCTGCTGTGGTAGTGAAAGCTTCTTCTTTGAGTAACCTCAATCGTGTAGACGAGGCAATTGTTCTATTGGAGGATGCCGTTGAAAATTTGAATGCCGATGTTATGGTATATTACAATTTGGCTATCGCGTATTGGAAGCAAAATAAGATAGATCAAGCGGAAATGGCGCTGATTGAAGGAATTTATGATAATCCAATGCACGCGAGTTCTCACTATATGTTGGCTATTATACAAGCGGATAAAGGAAAGCGAACAGAAGCAATGTTAGCAGGGTATTTCTTTTTATTACTTGAGACGCATACTACACGTACAGTAAAAATGGAACAGCTAGTAAAAAATTTATATACGACAGGAGTAACAGAAACGGAAGGATCGACGAAAAAGAAAAAAAGTGTCAATATGACCTTGGATAGAGAGCGTATGGCTTCTCCATTCGCCACTGTAGAAATGGGACTGAGTTTAATGGCAGCTCATGCATTTCCGGAGAAAAATACAAAAAAAGGCGATGCTTTTTACAGCAATACCACCCGTTTTATGGGGTTAGTTAGCGAGGTAAAAAGACCAGAGGAGCAAGTGGAGGATGATATCGCAATGAATTTCTACGTTCCTTTTTTCGGTGAGTTATACGAAAGAAATTACACGGATGTTTTTTGCAATTACATCAGTCAGATGAAGCCAGGAGGGAACCGCAGATGGATTGATAAAAATATTGATAAAGTGCGCATTTTTGAACAATGGGTAGTGGATAAATCTCGAGCGTTAATCGGGATTGAGCTAGACTAATAAAAAAAGCGAGTAGTTCACTACTCGCTA
>JASLHL010000244.1 GCA_030152225.1 Flavobacterium sp.
ATTCGTTTTGTTGCTCCAGTTCAGGTTATTTTAGAAGACACACCAACGTTACAATTAGTAGCAGAAGCAAGTTCTTCTTTACCAGTGAGCTTCAGTATTGATAATGCTGCGGAACGCGAGATTGCAACAGTAACTACATCAGGTGAAATTCAATTCTTGAAACCTGGTTTTGTTACAGTAACCGCAAGTCAAGCAGGAAATGAAAACTACAATGCAGCACAATCAGTTTCTAGAAAAATAGAAGTGATTAGCAAAAATGCTTCTATCTTGAATTTAATTGTTGATAACGTTTCTTATGGTAAAGTTGAAAAAGAAGTATACGTGACTATTGGTTGTGATAAAGCACAAGATGTCGTGGTAGTAGAAGTTGAAGTAGAAGAAGGAGCCACTGTACTACCAGCGGATTACATTGAAGTTGCTGTTCGTGATTACGGCGTATATGAACAATTAATTACCGTAGTTTCTGCTCATGGAAATGAAGAAATCTACAAGGTAATTATAGAAAAACGCATACCAGCAGATCTAATTGTACACCAAAAATACGATAATGTACTTTTTGTAAACAACAACAAGGAAACCAACGGAGGTTATGTGTTTAGCGCTTATGAATGGTTCAAAAATGGCGAGTCAGTAGGCAAGAAACAAGCATACTCTGCAGGAAAAGATAGCTCGAATATCTTAGATACAGGAGCAACTTACCATGTAGAGGTAACCCTACACAATGGCAAGAAAATTAGTAGCTGTCCAATTGTCGTTACAAGTAAATCAGAAAATAATCTAGGTTTATATCCAAATCCTGTACAGAAAAGTCAAATGTTGAATATTACAATTGATACACAAGTACAAGAGACAACAAGCTATATTATTTACGATATCAAAGGACAAACCATTAAGAGAGGTCAAATTCAAAAAGGAGATATGCGTATTGAAATTCCAGCAACTGTTTCGTCAGGTTCTTATTTCTTAGTGATGAAAATTGATGGAAGCGAACATCGTGTTCAATTTATTGTAAAAGAATAATCGATATTATTTTTAAACACAAGAGAGGGGGCATCCTCGATGCCCTCCTTTTTATAAAAGGGTAATTTTTTTAATTAAATTCAGATAAAAAATGAAAAAATATATTGGTATTCTCACATTAGGGCTTTTAGTAGGTGGGTATCAACAAGCACAAGCACAATACAGCCGCTATTATTTTAAAGAACATGAAGTAGGGGTTAGTTTAAAAGCTGGGATGATACAAAACTACGGAAGCTTACCAGACCAAATTTCTAGTGATTTAAAGTTTAACACCGCTATTGGCTTACAATATGACTACTACCTAAATAGACAATGGAGTATAGGTATTGGTGGACAGTATGCTATGTATACTACTGACTTTAAGGCTACTAATTTAAAAGGTCAAAGTAATGAAATCGATTCAGAAAATGAGAAATTCATTTTTTCTTATGAGGGAAAAACGTTTAAAGAACAATGGAAGGTAAACCAGATCAATATTCCTTTAACGGTACAATATGTGGGTGAGGCAGAAACCGCTATTTATGTTCGAACAGGTGTTCAATATTCATTAATGATGAGTAGTAAACCTACCGTAACGTGGAATAATTTAGAAACTTCGGGATACTTTCCACAGTATAACTTACTGCTAAACGAAGATTTGCTATTTGCAGGATTCGGTCACCAAGATAAGGTGGAACACAAACCAGATATCGAATTAAAAGATCGCTGGGCTTGGATTGCTGAGGTTGGGGTTAAACACAATGTTAGAGAAAATCAAAATCTTTATATTGGAGTTTATTTCGATTTAGGCTTGAATAATCAAAAACCAAGTGTGAAAGAGACAAAAGAACACATCCTGGTATACAAAGCAGATATTGACAATGCGTTGGAGTACAACAGCATTCAAGAGAGTTCAAAAGCAGTATTTAAAAACTATAGTTTTGGCATTCAGCTACGCTATGCCTTAGGATTATAGCTACGACTTGATAACTACGACAAGTGCAACTGAGCAAAACTCAGTTGCACTTTTTTTTTGAAGGTTATTCGTTAAGTAACGAACTTACACGTATTAGTTCCTTAATTTATAGCTACTTTGTTCGTGCTATTCTGGATGAAGAGGGATACCGTCCCTGTTTAGTGTATCAAAATAAATAGAACCCAAGTGATAGGCAAAATATAGAGATTGACAATCAGCTGCATCGTTTAGAACAAGGGGATGAACAAAATATAAAAAGAATAGCACCTCAATGGCGCGAAAATAAGTACACAGTAAAAGGAGAAAAGAATAAGCGAAAAATGCGATATAAAGCTGAACGACAAGCGTTAAAAGATCAAAAAATGTAAAAGTAAAAAAGAACAATGCAAAAATTGTCTTCTTTTGAATGTAATGGTCTATACTTTGTGTAATTATGCAAAAATCATATAAATAAAAGTGCTTTAGGACTATTTTTTACGATTTGTGGTAGGCTTTTTTGGTTTTGGTTGTTTTTTTGTATCTGACTTCGAAAGGAGTTCTCTTTTATAATTAGATTCTATGCAAAAAAAAATCACACCAGAAAGCTTGAATGGCATTGCTATAAAAGCTTCTTTAAAAAAATATGATTCTATTATCACTAAATTAGAAAAAAGCGCACGCAAAGGAAAAAATGGGATTGTAATTAATTACATTCCGGATATTTTAGTAGTTAAGTTAAGGGAAGAGGGATATTATATTACGACCTATGTTAGAAAGAGATCTTGGTATATTTTTAGAAACAAAATGGTCCGGTATTATGTTGTTAAATTTAAAAAAGCAAGGTGATAAACTAATTTTCAATAAAATCGCAACAGGAGAGTGAGCAATTCAACGTTGCTCGTTCTTGTTTTAAATACATTGAAAGCGAATTATTTTTTTTACCTTGTATTTCTATTTTCAAGTAAACTATGTCTAAAGATCCTGCTATAAAAACCTATTCTTTTAATCCTTTACCTTTGGAAATAGAGGTAAAAGACTTAGCGTTTGTCAAAGCGGTTCCTCAAGTATTAGGGCAGCCCCATCGCGCTCAATTTTACCAAGTGCTATGGGTGAAGGAAGGTGTTTTTTCTGCTCGAGTTGACTTTAACGAGATTCAGGTACAGGCAGATGAGATGCTCATTATATCCGCAGGTCAAGTGTGTGAATTTGATATCCAATGCACGTTTGAGGGACAATTAATTCTCTTTACGGATTCTTTCTTTAACAGAACAACAGAAGATGCTCATTTTTTGTACACCTCGTCCATCCTTAGTCCAGGCAATAGTAATAAAAAAGTCCCCCTTCGCACTTGCTTTGCAGCAAGTGTACTGACGCTATTAGTACTTGAGCTTCAAAAAGAAGCTGATGATTTTCAAGGCGCTATTGCTCAAAATTACTTGCGTATTATCTTGTTTGAAGCAGAAAGACAAGTAAAAAAGACCTATTCATCAATCAACCAAGGTATAGTTCAACGTTTTTACCATGCCGTGGAAAGCGCCTATACAAAAGAAAAAAGCACCCATTATTATGCGGATTTACTTGGCGTTTCTGAAAAAATATTGACCAGAGAGCTCAAAAAATCAACAGGAACAACACCCAAACTGTACATCGATGCGCGGGTTATCCTAGAAGCTAAGCGTTTATTGAGTTATAGTAATGAGTCCAGCAAGGCAATTGGTTTTTCACTCGGTTTTGAGGAACCCACAAATTTCACCAAGTATTTTCGCAAACATGTACACCTTACCCCTCAAGCATTTAGAGAAGCAATAAAAGGAAAGAATTAAAAACAGGTACAGGGCGCTGATTTACCTTATTCTGGCACAAATGGATTAGCATAGCCTTTGACTAGATCCCTACTTTTGTCTTTGTAATCGTACATATAAAAAGATGAAAAATATCGTATTAATTGGGGCAAGTGGGTTTGTTGGATCTGCAATTTTGGAAGAAGCTTTAAATCGAAATATACAGGTAACAGCCGTTGTTCGAAACCCTGAAAAGATTAAACTATCGAATAAAAACCTAACATTGGTTGCTGCGGATGTTAGCAATGAAGCGCAAATGGCAGAGATTATAAAGGGAAAAGATGCTGTTATAAGCGCTTATAATCCTGGATGGGAGAGATCCGATAGCTATGAAGAAACGCTACGCGTGTATCCACGTATAGTACAAGGCACAAAAGAAGCAGGTGTTTCCCGTTTGTTAATTGTCGGTGGAGCCGGAACCTTATTTATAAAACCAGGGCTTCGCGTAGTAGATGCAGGAGTTATTCCATAAGAAATTATGGGAGGAGTACGATCGCTAGGGGAGTTTTATTTAAACACCCTATTGAATGAAGAAGACCTCGACTGGGTGTTTTTCTCTCCTGCAGGAAGTTTAGAACCTGGCGAACGAACAGGAGTTTACCGTCTTGGAAAAGATGATTTAATACGCAATGAAGCAGGCGAAAGCAAGATCTCTGTTGGTGATTATGCCAAAGCCATGATCGATGAATTGGAACATCCGAAGTATCATCAAGAACGCTTTACGATCGGATATTAATACAAAAGGCAAGTTTGAATTCCAAACTTGCCTTTTTTATGGTAGGAAAAAATACCGTAATTTAGTGGAGTTCATCCTGAATGAATGAGCCTAAAAAATGTATGTATGTTTGAAAAATTTGATCCTTCCTCTACTTTAAGTCAGACTTTTATCGCTACCTATAGCCCTTATTTTAGAGAAGAAGTATATCCTGCTAAAACCATTTTACTAGAAGAAGGGCAGGTGGCTACCAAAGTGTTTTGGGTTAAAAAAGGCTGTATGCGCGTTTGGTTGAATCACGAAGGGCAGGAAGTTACGTTTCAATTTTTTTTAGAAAACAGTATGGTATCCTCAATTGAGAGTTTTTGGAAAGGACAGCCAAGTAAATTTACTTTAGAAACGATTGAACCCACAGTAGTTTGGGTGGCAGATAAGCACGATATTCAACCCCTATTAGAAGATTCTTTGAAACATCCTGAATACAGGGATCTGTTTATTGATGTAATTTTTCAACGCACGTTTGATTATGTCAATCACAGTCTTTCTTTTATACAATCAACACCAGAACAGCGTTACCTTAGGCTATTTGAGACTCGTCCTGAATTAATCAAGCGCATTCCTCAACATTATATTGCTTCTTATTTGGGGATTTCCAAAGTACACCTGAGTCGTTTAAAAAACAAATTACTCCGATCCTAAGATGATAACAAATGTTATCGCTCGCTAGCACTGCTTAAATTACTTTTACAACAACACAAAATCAAAGATATGAAAGCTGTTATTGTAAAAGAAAAAGGGAAAACCCCAGTATTTGTCACGGACTTTAAACATGCGGAGATTTCATCTCCGACGGCGGTACTTATGCGTGTGCAAGCAGTTGCTATTAAAAATTTAGATCGCGCTATTGCAAGTAGTGAACATTATTCCGTTAGCAGTAAACCGTTTGCTCCTTTTGTCATCGGAACAGATGGAATAGGAACATTGGAAAATGGTCAAAAGGTCTATGGCTTTGGTTTACAGGGCATGCTCAGTGAATATGCCTTAGTACACAAAGATCAGATTGTTCCTTTGCCAGAAGGTATTGATTTAGCAACAGCAGCAGCTTTACCTAATGCGCTAATGGGATCGGTGATTGCTTTAGTTTTACGCGGTCAATTGAAAAAAGGCGATGTAGTGTTGATTAACGGTGCTACGGGGGTAACGGGACAGGTTGCTGTGCAAATGGCACGTCATTATGGTGCGAGCAAAATCATCGTAACGGGTAGAAATCCAACTGTACTAGAAGACCTCAAACGCTTAGGGGCTGATGCTGTAATTTCTTTAGCACAAGAGCACGATCAGTTGGTTACCGCTTTTGCTGAAGTACATCGCGAGACGCCAATTACTCTAGTATTAGACTATGTATGGGGGCCAAGTGCCACTGCTATTTTAACAGCACTAAAAGGAAAGGGAAGCTATCAACATAAGATGAAATTTGTCAATGTGGGGGCAATGTCAGGAGATCGTATGGAACTTTCTTCTTCCATTTTAAGGGGAACTGATATTGAACTACTCGGTTCTGGTATTGGCAGTTGGACACCCATAGAAATGCAACGTTTTTTTCAAGAATTTCTGCCTGAAGCCTTTGCTCTAGCAGCAAAAAATAAAGTAAAGATCAATACAGCTACCTATTCTTGGAAACATATAGCAGCCATATGGAATACTGCCTTGCCTAGTGGACAACGTTTAGTCATTGAACTAGATGAATAAATTACCCCTTGTCAAATAAAGCGATTAGCGATCTATTGGACAAACACCGAATGAATACAGAAAGCAGGAGTAAAAACCAACCAAACTCCGTAAAGGAGATACCGTAACCACTATATCGTTATTTTGGGGAGCAGCAGGAGATTTGCTGATGCGATAACAAGCAGGTAAAGTGCAACTTGAACAACAAGTTGGATAAAAAATAAGAAGGAGTGATTGAATAAAACAAAATTATGTTAAATTAGCGGCCTGAAATGGCGAGCTATACTAGAATAGCTATTTATTTAACACCTTATTTACGAATGAAAATTACTACTTATCTTATTCTGGGACTTAGTTCTTTACTATTTTTATCCAGCTGTAAATCCAGTGATGACACAACTTGTTGTGATACCCCTTACGTCTCTGGATATTATATTCAAGGTTATTTTACTGATTTAAAGGAGGATGGGATTATGTTCGAGCCTAATTGGGCCTTGCTATCTTTAGATGAAACCAATAAAATATTTGAGATTGACTGGAATCATCTAGAAAATCAACGCGGTAATGCCTTGGCTATGACGCTCAGTTTTAAAGCGATTCATCAAGCACCTACTAAAGGAAATAGTGGTGGAACCCCGGGGTATTACAACCTCTTTCATGTATTTTCGGATTCTATAGGGGATAATCATTATGCGTCCAGCTATTTTCGTTCCTGGACTTCTGAATATCCTATGGCTATTGGAGAAAAATTTGAATCGGTTAAACTATTTACGGATCAAGACTACGCGCCTGAGTTTAAAGCAGGCAGTGATGTCAGTAGCTTGTTTACAGTCTATTTCGAGGATATGCTTCGTACCGTTCAAAATGATTATCGATCTGTGACGGAGGAAGGCACATATCAGGATAAAAACTTTATTATCAATGGAGATCGAAATCTATTTCCCCACACCATTAGTGCGGTTAAATTAGCGGATATTGATTTTTCAAAAAGACAATTTACAGGTACAAGATGGTATTTAAAGCCACATCAAGCACCAGCAGAAAGTGGAGTGTATACCTTTACGATTGAAATTAAAAAAGAAAATGGTCAAACGGTGAGAAAACAAACACCAGCTTTTTATTTATAACAAAACACCCGATGAGTACTCATCGGGTGTTTTTTGTTTAA
>JASLHL010000252.1 GCA_030152225.1 Flavobacterium sp.
TGTTAGAATTTTATTCCTTTAAAAATTTAATATTCCGCACTAAACCCGTATACTTCGTCCTCTTTACTGCGGATTTTTTAAAAATATCATTAAAAACTTCATTTGTAAGTTCTTCCCACTCCCGATTGGAAAAGTTCATTAACTCCTCCTTAGGAGTAAATCGAGGTTCTTTATGTGGGGTTGAAAAGCGATTCCATGGACAAACGTCTTGACAGACATCACAACCATACATCCAATTGTCAAACATACCTGAAAATTCTTTGGGAATATCGTCTTTTAGTTCGATGGTAAAATAAGAAATACACTTGGATCCATTTACAATATAAGCACGCTCAATAGCTCCTGTTGGACAGGCATCAATACAGCGGGTGCATTTACCACAGTGATCCGTTGTTGCTCCGTCAGATTCAAGTTCTAGGTCAATAATCAATTCGGCGATAAAGAAAAAAGACCCGACTTGTTTGGAAATAAGATTGCTGTTTTTACCTATCCAGCCCAACCCGCTTTTTGCTGCCCATGCTTTATCCAATATAGGAGCGGAATCAACAAAAGCACGCCCTTCTACAGCGCCAATGTGCTCTTCGATAAAGTGGATCAACTCTTTCAGTTTATCCTTAACCACATAGTGATAATCTTCACCATAAGCGTATTTAGAAATCTTATAGGCGCCTTCGGTTTGTTCCTGTTCGGGATAATAGTTAAATAAAAGGGACACTACGCTTTTTGCACCTTCAACTAACAACGTAGGATTGAGTCGCTTATCAAAGTGATTTTCCATGTATTGCATACTGCCATGCATGTTGGCATTCAGCCATTGTTCCAAACGCGGTGCTTCCTCTTCTAAAAAACCAGCTTCAGAAATACCACAAGACAAGAACCCCAAACGTTTTGCTTCGGTTTTAATCAAGTTGGCATAATGGGCGCGTTTATCCATAAGCCCTTACAAATCAAATAATCCTCCTACTGATTTCGAACGGCCAAGGTGCTTAAAGGCTAATTCCGTTGCCTCTCGGCCACGAGGTGTACGGATAATGAATCCCTCTTGAATCAAATAGGGCTCATATACTTCTTCAAGCGTTTCTGCATTTTCAGATACCGCAGTAGCTAAAGTAGACAGTCCCACAGGACCACCTTTAAATTTATCAATAATAGTCGATAGAATCTTATTATCCATTTCATCCAATCCGCGTGCATCAACATGGAGCGCATTTAAGGCGTATTTTGAGATTTCTATATCAATGCTGCCATTTCCTTTAATTTGTGCAAAATCGCGCACCCTACGCAGCAATGCGTTGGCAATACGAGGTGTTCCGCGACTGCGCCCTGCAATTTCTATAGCAGCTTCAAGATCAATAGGTACTTGAAGAATAGAGGCACTGCGTTCAATAATCGTCGCCAATAATTCTTTAGAATAATACTGTAAGCGGCTTTGAATACCAAAACGTGCACGCATTGGTGCTGTTAATAAGCCTGAACGCGTTGTTGCTCCAACTAATGTAAAGGGATTAAGGTGAATTTGAACGGAACGTGCATTGGGTCCAGATTCAATCATGATATCAATTTTAAAGTCTTCCATCGCAGAATACAAATACTCCTCTACAATGGGGCTTAACCGGTGAATTTCATCGATAAACAAGACATCTCTTTCCTCCAGATTGGTCAATAGGCCTGCTAAATCACCAGGTTTATCCAAAACGGGACCGGAGGTAATTTTGATTCCTACATTTAATTCATTGGCTAAGATATTGGCTAAGGTTGTTTTTCCAAGTCCTGGAGGCCCGTGAAACAAAGCATGATCGAGTGCTTCTCCTCTTTGATTAGCGGCAGCCACGAATATTTTCAAATTTTCCAACACACTATCTTGACCTGCGAAATCATCAAAAGACAGGGGTCTAAGTTTTTTCTCAACGTCAAATTCTTCTTGGTTGAAATGTCGAGTTGTAGGATCTAAATGCTCATTCATAGAAACAAAGATAAATCAAAAAAAGGGATACAAAAAAACGCCATTCAAAATTGAATGGCGTTTTTATATCTAAACTAAATAATTTTAGTGGTGTAATTGCTCCTCACCTTCCATATAAGGCATAGTTTGAGGCGCATAGTCTTCTGGTAATCCAGGTTTACTGTAGTCATAAGGCCATCTGTAAACAACTGGTAATTCCCCAGGCCAGTTTCCGTGGATGTGTTCTACTGGTGTAGTCCACTCTAAACTGTTTGATCTCCAAGGGTTTTGAGGAGCTTTTTTCCCGTAGAAAATACTAACGAAGAAGTTCCATAAGAAAACTAATTGGAAAGCAGAACCTACTAAAGCGAATACTGTAATTAATACGTTCACATCATAGAATTCATCGAATAATGGGAATGCTGTATTTGAGTAATAACGACGAGGTAAACCTGCTAATCCGATAAAGTGCATTGGGAAGAATACTCCGTACGCACAAACTGCAGTTACCCAGAAGTGAATATAACCTAAGTTTTTATTCATCATTCTTCCGAACATTTTAGGGAACCAGTGGTAGATACCAGCGAACATTCCGTAAAGTGCAGAAATACCCATTACTAAGTGGAAGTGAGCAATAACGAAATACGTATCGTGTACGTTGATATCCAACGTAGAGTCTCCTAAGATAATCCCTGTTAAACCTCCTGTAATGAACGTAGATACGAAACCAATACAGAATAACATGGCAGGGTTCATTTGGATATTACCACTCCAAATTGTCGTAATGTAGTTGAATGCTTTAACAGCGGATGGAATTGCGATCAATAGCGTTGTAAAAGTAAACACAGATCCTAAGAACGGGTTCATTCCCGATACGAACATGTGGTGACCCCAAACGATTGTTGATAAGAAAGCAATACCTAAAATCGAAGCAATCATCGCACGGTATCCAAAGATTGGTTTACGTGCTGAAGTTGCAATAATTTCTGATGTAATACCCATTGCAGGTAAGATTACGATGTACACCTCAGGGTGACCTAAGAACCAGAATAAGTGTTCAAACAATACTGGTGATCCTCCTTGGTAGTGTAAAACTTCTCCAGCTAAATAAATATCTGATAAGAAGAATGAAGTTCCGAAACTTCTATCGAAAATCAATAATAATGCAGCAGATAAAAGAACAGGGAAAGATACGATACCAATGATAGCTGTAACGAATAACGCCCAAACTGTTAATGGCATTCTTGTCATTGTCATTCCTTTTGTTCTAAGGTTAACTACAGTAGCTACGTAGTTCAACGATCCCATTGTAGAAGAAACGATGAAGATAGCCATAGAGATTAACCATAAAGTCATTCCCATACCTGATCCTGGAATTGCTTGTGGAAGTGCACTTAAAGGAGGATAAATTGTCCATCCTGAAGAAGCAGGTCCACCTTCTGCGAAGATTGAAATAACCATTAATACCGCAGATACAAAGAAGAACCAGTAAGATAACATGTTCATGAATCCTGAAGCCATATCACGTGCTCCAATTTGCAAAGGAATAAGTAAGTTCGAGAACGTTCCACTTAAACCAGCAGTTAATACGAAGAAAACCATGATTGTTCCGTGCATGGTAACCAATGCAAGGTAAATATCATTTCGCATTACTCCATCTGGAGCCATTTTTTCTCCTAATAACCATTTGAATACCTGAAAAGATTCTTCAGGCCACGCGATTTGCATTCTAAATAAAAGGGACATTACAATCCCGATGATTCCCATAATAATACCTGTTATCAGGTATTGTTTTGCAATCATCTTGTGATCTAAACTAAATACGTATTTAGTGAAGAAATTTCCTTTATCGTGATGATCGTGATCGTGATCATTAATTATTTCGTGTCCTATTGCTGACATAGTATAAGTTTTAATTTAATACGTGAATTATTTTACTACTTGAGCGATAGCTTCCGTTTCTACAACTTCTGAAACAACTTCTGTTTCTTCAGCAGGTGCAGCTACTTCTTCCTCTTTAGCCCCATTTTCAGCAGCCACTTGTTCTGCTAAAGTAGGTAACTCTTTTAACCAAGCTTTAAATTCGTCTTCTGTAGACACAACAACTTTAAGTTGCATGTTATAGTGAGAAGCTCCACAAATTTTGTTACACAATAATAGGTAATCAAATGTATATGGATCTAAAGGCTCATGACCTTCAGCGATAAGCTCTTGACTTCTATCAGCTCTAATATTATTAATATTATTCACTTTACTAACAACTGATTCACGAGTTCTCATTTCTTCTGTTGTAACGCTAGGTACAAAAGCAAATTGAGTAACCATTCCAGGCACACAGTTCATTTGCGCTCTAAAGTGAGGCAAATAAGCCGAGTGTAACACGTCTTGTGATCTAAATTTTAAAACGACTTTCTTTCCAACTGGTAAGTGAAGTTCTTTTGCCATTTTATCATCTTGAGCGTTAGGGTCAGTCATATCCACCCCTACTACGTTTATTCCTTTAATAAAACGTACGTTTGCTTTTCCTAATGTATTGTCTGAACCAGAGTAGCGAACATCCCAAGCAAATTGTTTTGCGTATACTTCGATGTTGATTACTTCCTCTTCCTCATTTACAAACATGATATCATTCCAAGCAAACAAACCGTAAAGAATTAATCCTGTTAACGTGATTGTTGGAATAATTGTCCAAGCAGCTTCTAATTTATCATTATCAGAAAAGTATCTTGCTTTTCTTCCTTTAATACCACGAGCTTTAAATGCGAAGTAGTGTAATAAGAATTGTGTAACAATCTGAACGAAGAAAATCAATCCCATTGAAATCCACATTAGATTATCAACTGTTTTTCCGTGTTCTGAAGCTGAATCACTCATTAATGGAAAGCTTCCGTATTCTACTAAACAATAGATAGTGAATACATAAATGAAAGCTAGGAATCCGAAAACTACATAACCTTGTACGTTGTTATCTTTTGGATTCGCTACTTGAGATGCATAGTCATCAGGACCTGATCCTACTTGTGTTAAATCAAATATCTTCGTCAATTGCCAAATTGCAATTCCCAATAATACAACTATCGCTACTATTAATAAACTAGTCATTGGTTTATTTTTAATTATTAATAATGAAAATGTTTACTTTCTTCAATTAGCGGGTTGTTCTTAGCTAATAACGGAGCTTTAGAGATTGCTGTAAATCCTACATAGATAAATAATCCAATGAAGAACATTAACGAAGCAATTTCAGGAATTCCGATAAACCAAGATCCACCAACTGTACCCGGACTGATCATAATAAAGAAGTCTAAATAGTGACCTACAATAATTGATGTACCAGCCATAACAACGATCCAAGATAAACGTTTGAAATCAGTGTTGATCAATAATAATAAAGGCAACACAAAGTTCAACACTAACATTCCGAAGAATGGTAAGTTATATTCTTGAATTCTGAAGATAAAGTAGGTAACCTCCTCAGGAATGTTAGAGTACCACTGTAACATAAACTGTGAGAACCAAAGGTAAGTCCAGAAAATACTTAAACCAAACATAAATTTAGCTAAATCGTGAATATGACTTGTATTCACAAATTCCAGATACCCTTTGCTTTTCAAATACAAAGTAACGAATGCGATTGTAGTAATACCAGTTACAAAGAAACTAGCGAATACATACCATCCGAATAATGTACTATACCAGTGTGTATCGATGGACATGATCCAGTCCCAAGAAGCCATTGATTCAGTAACAATAAAGAAAGCTAAGAAACCTGCAGATGCTTTGAACATTTTTTTATGGAATGCTAAGTCACCTGTTTCGTCTAATTTTAATGATTGCTTTCTCATATACACTCGATATAAGTTCCATCCACCTAAGAAGATGATTGCTCTTATAAAGAAGAAAGGAATATTCAAATATCCTGTTTTTCCAGCAATTAAAGCATCGTGTTCTACTATGGCAGGATCCATCCAAATAAATAGGTGGTTACCTCCCGCAGCACTTGCGATCAATAATAAAAAGAAAATGATAGACCCTGGCAATAGGTAAGCCGTTAACCCTTCCATAACGCGGAAAAGAACTGGCGACCATCCTGCAGCTGCTGCGTAATTGATTCCGTAAAAAGCTAAAATCCCAAGAGAAACAAGCATTACAAAAATACAAGCAACATATACAGCTGTCCAAGGTTTATTTTGCATCTGCGTTAACACATGCTCTAAATGTTTTTGGTGAGCGTCGTGATCTGCATCCGAAACTTCACTATGATCTGCATGGTGTCCACCATCATGGTGCGCTTGCTCATTTAAAATCTGCTCTACATCAGCAGTTGTCTTTGGTGCACTGAAAAACCCATACGCAATCCCTACTAATCCTAGAACCATTAGGACTAACGCAAAGGTTTTCAAATTTTTTGATAATGTGTACATATCTAAACTTTCAACTAAGTTTTACAATTTATTATTCTGATTTCAATTTAAGCACATAATCAGTAACTAACCAACGCTCATGTTGCGTTAATTGGTTTTTATGCGCTCCCATTGAATTCAAACCATAAGTAATAACGTGGTAAACACCTCCTTCAGTAAGTTCTCTATCGTGATAGTTAGGAACCCCTAAGAATTTTTCTCTTTTTACCAAATTACCTTTTCCATCTCCTTTTGCACCGTGACAAACTGAGCAGTAAATTGCATACAACGCTTTACCTTTCTCTAGATCTTTCTCTTCTGCAGTTAAGGGTGATTTCAAATGTAATCTCGCTTCAGCTAAACCTTCTGGCGTATCTGCATACTCTTCTGGTTGAAATCCACGAGGCACTGATCCTTCTGCAGGAAGTTGTCCTTCCTTACCATTTTTGAAAACTGTAGTAGGAACCTCTGCATATGTTTCATATGCTACAGATTCGTACATATTAGGCATAAACTGATAGTTAGGACGCTCCTTGTTAAAACAAGACGTAGTCAAAACAGCTACACCCGCTAAAGTTACTATTTTATATATCGATTTCATGCTACTATTACTTTTCAATTACTTTAACTTCAACTGCTCCTGTTCCTTTGAAGAATTCAATTGCAGTATCCTCGTCTCCTTTTAAAGCAACCTCCATTAAGAAATGGTCATCAGTTGTTCTTACATCAGGATTTTCAGCCGATTTGAATGGCCATAACTTACTTCTAAAGAAGAAGGTTAACACCATTAAGTGGGCAGAAAACAATACAGTCATCTCAAACATAATAGGCACAAAAGCTGGCATATTTTGGATAAAACTAAAACTAGGCTTTCCTCCAATATCTTGCGGCCAATCAACAATCATGATAAAATACATCATACTTGTTCCAAATGCTAAACCTACTAAACCGTATAAGAATGCACAAATAGCTAATCTAGTTGGTTTTAATCCCATCGCCTTATCTAGTCCGTGAACTGGGAAAGGCGTATATATCTCTTCAATGTGATGGTGAGCAGATCTTGTTTCTTTAACTGCATCTAACAACACATCATCATCATTGTATATTGCGTGAATAAACTTATTACTCATAACGAATTAGTGATTTAATGATTGATGACCTTCTTTACTATCTCTCTCTTTCTTGTAGTATTCACCTGATGATTTCAAGATTGTTTTCACCTCTGCTTGCGCAATTACAGGGAAACTTCTTGAGTACAACAAGAATAATACGAAGAAGAAACCGATTGTTCCAATATAAATACCAGCATCAACAAATGTTGGTTGGAACATTGTCCAAGATGACGGCAAGTAATCTCTGTGTAATGACGTTACGATAATTACGAAACGTTCGAACCACATCCCTACGTTTACAACGATTGAAATAATAAACGAAGCCATAATGTTTGTTCTAATTTTCTTTACCCACATTACTTGTGGAGAAATTACGTTACATGTCATCATCAACCAGTACGACCACCAGTATGGACCTGAAGCACGGTTCAAGAAAGCGTATTGTTCATACTCTACTCCTGAATACCAAGCTACCCACAACTCTGTAATATAGGCTACCCCAACTACAGATCCTGTAATCATAACGATGATATTCATCAACTCAATGTGTTGAACGGTAATATAATCTTCCAAGTTTGATACCTTTCTCATGATAATCAACAAGGTATTTACCATCGCGAATCCAGAGAAAATTGCACCCGCAACGAAGTACGGAGGTAAGATCGTGGTATGCCATCCAGGAATAACTGACGTAGCAAAGTCAAAAGATACAATCGTGTGTACAGAAAGTACAAGTGGAGTAGCTAAACCAGCTAACACTAAGTGAACTTCCTCAAAACGTTGCCAATCTTTTGCTCTTCCAGACCAACCGAAAGATAAGATTGAATATACTCTTTTTGTAAATGGAGTGATAGCTCTATCACGTAACATAGCGAAGTCAGGAAGTAAACCAGTCCACCAGAAAACCAATGATACTGATAAATACGTAGAAATCGCGAATACGTCCCATAATAGCGGTGAGTTAAAGTTTACCCATAACGAACCGAATTGGTTTGGAATAGGTAATACCCAGTACGCTAACCAAGGGCGCCCCATATGTATAATCGGGAATAAACCAGCCTGAACTACTGAGAAAATTGTCATAGCCTCAGCAGAACGGTTAATAGCCATTCTCCATTTTTGTCTAAATAATAATAATACGGCAGAAATTAATGTACCAGCGTGACCGATACCAACCCACCAAACGAAATTGGTAATATCCCAAGCCCATCCAACGGTTTTATTTAATCCCCAAGTACCTATACCTGTTCCTACAGTGTAAGCCATACAGCCTACTCCCCATAAGAAAGCTAACAAAGCTATAGCGAATACTCTCCACCATAATTTATTTGCTCGTCCTTCAACAGGTCTAGCCACATCCACAGTTATATCGTGGTAAGATTTCTTACCGATAACTAAAGGTTTTCTAATGGGTGCTTCGTAATGTGACGACATAATCCTTTATATGTTT
>JASLHL010000274.1 GCA_030152225.1 Flavobacterium sp.
CTTAAATTAATCGGAAAGATTAGTGATGAAATTCTCCATACACTAGCAGAATTTAAACTGTTGGACTGTACGGATAATAGAGGTTATGTCGATAACGAAGAGGCTTTGCGACAAATGCGTGCTTCTCAGGTGTTGCTGTTGGTTGAGATAGATTCCGATGATACGAAAGCCATTATTCCTGGAAAACTCTTTGAATATATGGCGGCGGAACGCCCTATTTTAGCAATCGGACCAGAAGAATCTGATTTCTTCGAAATCATCCAGCAAACCAATGTAGGACGCAATGCACTATACAGTGAAAAAGATAAGATCTGCGAAATTTTAATGCAGTATTTTGAACAATATCAAAATAACCAACTCAAAGTACACGCCATGGGGTTACAATATTTTGGACGTAAACGCTTGACGGAACGCTTGGTGAGTGTGTTGCATGGTTAACGGTTTAGTAAATAGAAAACAATAAAAAAGCTTGAGGATTGCCTCAAGCTTTTTTGTTTATGATATGTTTCTTCTACGTTAGGAATCATTTCAGCTAGGTTATATTTTGTTTTGGTGATCGATGAACCCTACGCTGCATTACGGTTTCTCATTTTGGAATCATTTTTGTTCAGATTTATCAAATGAAAAACAAATGAGAAATAAGCGATATAGAATGGCTATTGCTATAGAATGGTATAGTAGTAAATCAACTTACAGGTTGATTTTATGAAAATTGTTAGTATCTTTGAAGACAAATTATGGGCCTTTCATTACGAGGGTGAGGAATATGATCGATTGATGGAGTTGTGGACTGATATGGACTATTTGTTTACCTTTTTAAAGTAGAATGAAAAAGATATTCCAAGGGAGGTTAGCTTAGAAGAAATGGCAATGAATATACGTTCTGATGTAGAAATAATTGACGATACTTTAGTAGCGATTGCATCGACCAAAGAGAGTTGTTTATCGCACTTTTTTAAACCACTCTACAATAGGGAATATCACGCTCGAGTGCTTTCCTTGCAAAAAGGAAGGGAAGATTGTTTGAGAATATATGCCATTAAAATTGATACAAATACGTTTGTTATTACGGGAGGAGCAATAAAGTTGCCCTTACAGCATTTGATGCAAGAACGTAAACATACAACTGAAGAACTAAATAAATTAAATAGAGCATATGCCTATTTAAGTGGAGAACATATCATAGATGAAGATTCTTTTTTTGAATTCTTAAACGAATAAAAAATGTTAAATAAAGAAAAATTTATAGCACTTGCTTCATCAGAAGAGACAAATACACTAGATCGTGCCAAAGCACGTGTGGCAAACAGAGAATTGCATCGGGTTTCTCAGAAAATTGCTTTGCATATACTAAGTCGTTTAGCTGTGTTAGGATGGAAACAAAAAGATCTAGCAGAAAAAATGGCTGTTACACCTCAACAGGTGAGTAAATGGGTAAAAGGAAAAGAAAATTTTACACTAGATACCTTGATCAGACTTAGTCATGTACTTTCGTGTAATTTATTTCAAGCGATACCAGAAGATATTGTTTTGAGTGGTGATAGATGATGGCTTTCGGTTAGCAGTTAACGGTTAACAGAAAAAAAACTTGAGGTAATCCTCAAGCTTTTTTTATTGGTAATTTGTTCCCATTTCCCATTTCTACTCTTCACCACTCACCACTCACCACTCACCATTCACCATTCACCAAAAAGGAACTTCTTTTTTTATTTCAATTTATTTTTTAAAAACTGTCCTGTACTTGAGGCTTTAATTTTTACAATTTCTTCTGGTGTTCCAAAAGCGATCAATTCACCGCCTTTTTCACCGCCTTCTGGACCGATATCCACAATATAATCCGCGCATTTAATCAGGTCTAAATTGTGTTCAATGACGATGATGGAATGTCCTTTATCGATAAGCGCATTGAATGCGGTAAGCAATTTATTGATGTCGTGAAAGTGCAAGCCCGTTGTTGGTTCATCAAAGACAAAGAGTACTTTTTCACGGGTTGATCCCGCTAATAGGAAAGAAGCCAGTTTGATGCGTTGTGCTTCTCCTCCAGAAAGGGTAGAAGAGGATTGTCCCAATTGAACATATCCCAGTCCCACATCCTGTAGGGGCTGCAAACGCGTTGCGATTTTCGTTTGATTGTATTGCTTGAAGAAAGCCAAAGCATCGTCTATAGTCATGCGAAGAATATCATCAATGTTTTTGCCTTCAAAATTCACTTCAAGTACTTCTTTTTTAAAGCGTTTTCCATGACAAGCTTCACATTCGAGATGAACATCCGCCATGAATTGCATTTCCACGGTTACACTTCCTTCGCCTTTACACACCTCACATCGACCACCATCGACGTTAAATGAAAAATGCTTCGGTTGATAGCCTCTTAATTTGGATGTATTTTGCTTGGCATAGAGGTCTCGAATTTCATCATAGGCCTTGATATAGGTCACTGGATTTGAACGTGAACTTCGACCAATAGGGTTCTGATCAACATACTCAATTTGCTTGATGTGATCAAATTTACCCTCTAATGCTGTAAATTGTCCTGGTTTATCGCTTAGTCCTGTTAATTTCTTTTGTAAAGCAGGAAATAAAATACGCTTAACCAGTGTACTTTTTCCGCTTCCAGACACACCCGTAATAACTGTTAAACAGTCTAAAGGAAAGCGAACATCAATATTTTTTAAATTGTGTTCCCTTGCGCCAATAATATCAATATAGTGTTTGTATGTTCTTCTTTTCTTAGGTACTTCAATCGCTCTTGTTCCATTGAGGTATTGTGCGGTTAAGGAATCGGATTTTAAAATTTCAGCTAGCGTTCCCT
This sequence comes from Flavobacterium sp., assembly GCA_030152225.1. Classification (GTDB taxonomy): domain Bacteria; phylum Bacteroidota; class Bacteroidia; order Flavobacteriales; family Flavobacteriaceae; genus Flavobacterium. The sequence continues at coordinate 2,813 of JASLHL010000274.1, forward strand.
GAGCCACTAATTCACCGCCAAAAGTACCTGCTTCCGGACCAATATCAATAATTTGATCTGCTGCCTGCATGATTTCCTCATCGTGTTCTACAATGATAACGGTATTACCTAACGCTTGCAGTTGTTTTAAAACGTGAATTAATTTTTCACCATCTTTAGGGTGCAATCCGATACTAGGTTCATCGAGAATATACATGGATCCAACTAAACTACTACCCAACGAAGTCGCCAAGTTAATACGCTGTGATTCTCCACCTGATAAGGTCGATGAATTTCGATTCAGGGTTAGGTAGGATAACCCTACATTCAATAAAAAGCCCAATCGATTGTTTATTTCGATTAACAAGCGTTTGGCTACTTGTTGTTCATAATCCGTGAGTTTGAGTTCTTGGAAGAAGATCAATAATTTTTCGATTGGCATATCAACCAAATCTGAAACGGTTTTTCCGCCTATTTTGACGTAATCTGCTTCTTTTCTCAAGCGTTTTCCCTTACACGTAGGACATTTTGTTTTTCCTCTATATCTCGATAGTAAGACGCGATTTTGAATTTTGTAATTCTTTTCTTCTAGCTCTTGAAAAAAGGCATCTAATCCTGTAAAAAACTCATTTCCTTCCCAAATTAGTGCTTTTTCTTCGGCTGTTAGTTGAAAAATAGGTCGGTGAATGGGAAAGTCAAACTTATAAGCATGTTGAACGAGTTGATCGCGGTACCATCCCATAGATTCTCCACGCCATGGAAAAACGGCATTTTCATAAACAGAAAGTCCCGTATTGGGAAATACCAATTCTTCATCAATGCCAATGACATTGCCATATCCATCACAAGTAGGACAGGCTCCATACGGATTGTTAAAGCTAAATAAGTGAATATTGGGTTCTAAGAATGAAAGTCCATCGAGTTCAAATCGATTGCTGAATTCATAGCGTTTATCTCCGTCTAAAGCGCGAACAAAACAAGTACCCTTTCCTTCAAAAAAGGCTGTTTCTACCGCATCACCTAATCGATTGTAGAATTCATCCGTGTCTTTAACCACAATACGGTCAATAATGAGTACTACCTCATCCAACGGAAACTGATTGATGAGTTCGGGTTCTAAACTTAAAAATTCGTCTAAACGAACCATTTCACCTTTTACCCATAAACGCGCATATCCTTGTTTGAGTAAAACCGCTAAGTGTTCTGATAATGTTCGATCTTCGTCAAAAAGTAAAGGCGCTAACAACAGCCACTTACTATCTAAATCAAAAGTTTTGATTAGGGAAATCACATCGGTCACTGTATCTTTCTTAACTTCCTGTCCCGATAGAGGAGAGTAGGTATGACCAATTCGCGCAAAGAGCAATTTGATGTAATCGTAAATCTCCGTTGAAGTTCCTACAGTGGATCGAGCATTGGTTGTATTTACCTTTTGTTCAATCGCGATCGCAGGTGCAATTCCCTTGATATATTCTACTTTAGGCTTGTCAATTCGACCTAAGAATTGACGTGCATAGGACGAGAGACTCTCCACATAACGACGTTGTCCTTCTGCATATAGCGTATCAAAAGCCAAAGAAGATTTTCCAGAACCAGAAAGTCCTGTTACGACAACCATCTGATTTCTGGGAATCACAACATCGATGTGTTTTAGATTATGTAGATGTGCTCCTTTAATGATAATGTTTTTCTTGGGATCTAGTTTAGAAAAATCGATTTTAGACATACGATATTTTGGTGTTTAGTAGACAAAAATACGCTTTTATCTTCGTTTTTGAAAAGCTTTAGGGTTCCAAAAAATAAATATATTGTTTAACATTTTTTTTATATCCTTGTTTTTAACAAATATTTTTGTATATATTTGTAACACTCAATACATAAAAATCAATTGCCTATATAACAAAAGTACTTTTTAGATCACAATAGAATAGCTAAAAAAAGAATTTTGTTATGGAATTAAGTCAATTACCAGATGCTACCCTTGTACAGCATTATAGAAGGGGCAATGAAAGCGCGCTTGAAGTTTTAATTAAAAGGCATCAAGCCAAAATTTTCGGATTTATTTTTAGTAAATTGGACGATGTTGAATTAACTAATGACATCTTTCAAGATACCTTTATCAAAGTAATCAACACCCTTAAAACAGGAAAATATAACGAAGAAGGTAAATTTATTTCGTGGGTGATGCGTATTGCACACAATTTAATCATGGATCACTATCGACGTGAAAAACGCACGGTTATCCACAATGATACGGAACAGACCCCCTTTTTTAGTTTTTTAAAAGACGATAGCGAAACCGTAGAAGAACTGTTGATCCAAAATCAAATTACAGAAGATTTACAACAATTGATACTCGAATTGCCGCAAGATCAGCAGGAAGTTATTCGCATGCGTTTATATCAAGATTTGAGCTTTAAGGAAATAGCAGAAGCAACCGATGTTAGTATTAATACCGCTTTGGGTAGAATGCGTTATGCTATTATTAACTTGAGAAGAATGCTCGACAAAAAACAAATATCATTAAGTATATAATAATCTTGTATTTGACCCGTTATAAAAGAGGAATATAACAGATTTTTTATGAAGAAAAACTACAAGACTCTTTTAAACGTAACAGATGCAAAGGTACCACAACCGGAATTAATTGAAAAGCTATTGGCGTATTCTAAATTTTGGTCTGAACTGGCTTTCAGTGAATTTGTGGAATCGAATCTGAAAAAATCAAAAGTAAATTAAAAAAAAGCATCGATTATTTCGATGCTTTTTTTTCTTGTTTTTTATAGTATTCGTTGAGTACTGTTTTACGTCCAATCACACTGGTAATAATATCAAGTTCTAATTTCCATGCACGAGCAGGTGAGTACTGTCGGCCATACCAAACCAGTTGCAAGTGTAACTTATTCCAATGTTCTTTGGAAAATAAGCGCTTGGCGTCTTTTTCTGTTTGTTGTACACTTTTCCCATTGGAGAACCCCCAACGATACAACAAGCGGTGAATATGAGTATCTACGGGAAAAGCTGGAATATCAAATGCTTGCGCCATCACAACTGAAGCTGTTTTATGACCCACTGCAGGTAATCGCTCCAAAGCCTCCATATCAGCAGGTACTTCTCCATTGTGTTCCTCAATTAAGATTTTAGACAGTCCATAAATGCCCTTACTCTTCATCGGAGATAGTCCACATGGGCGAATAATATCTTGAATTTCCTCTACTGTCAATTTTACCATATCGTAGGGATTATCTGCCTTTGCAAATAGGATAGGCGTTATTTTATTGACGCGTTCATCTGTACATTGTGCAGATAGTAATACCGCAATCAATAAAGTATAGGCGTCTTTGTGGTCTAAAGGAACCGGAATTTCAGGATATAAAGCATCTAAGGTTTCGAGTACAAAGTTTACTTTTTCAGTTTTAGTCATGATAATTAGTCAATAAAGAAGAATCCTCTTTTGTGTTTCATACAAAGATCGCTAAAAAATATGATTTTTTATGAAAACTTCCAGGAAGAGGTAAGCGCCTAAGTTGACAGACTATCGCAGTATTATTGTTTGTGAAATTAACATTATTTAGTATCGTATATTTAAAATGTAAACCATTTTAG
>JASLHL010000026.1 GCA_030152225.1 Flavobacterium sp.
TGTAATGTATTTTACATTGAAGTGATGGTAAGCGAAGAAACTAAGTGCGCCAATACCAGCACATAGATCTATAATTTTATGATCAAACATTATTTCAATACTAAAATCTTTTGCTAATCCAGTAGGAGTAAAGAATGCGCCAGCGGTACTATTTACGTTTTCAGCACCTTCTTGCCAGTGTTCTAATACAAACAATTTATCATTAAAAGTGAGAGTGTCTTTTTTCAATAGTTCACAAGCTTGATTGTGGTAATTAGCTTGTTGTTTTGTTAATCTTGACATGTTTTTAGGTTGTAGAGTTAAAAAAATATTCTTGATACTTGGAAAGTAAAGTAAACGAGTGCGAATACTATCAATTGATAGCTTAGGCGCTTGCTGTGTTTAGTATTACTCATTGCCTAAGTAGATTGTGTTACCGTCGATTTCTTCGATAACAATTTTGGTTCCTGCGGGTGGAAGCCCCTCTGGATCATCATCCCAAATGAAGCGGTAGTATTGTTCGTTGGCTTCTTCTATTTTTTCGATTTGCTTAGTTATGCTATGGAAAGTCCAAATAGCAGATACAGTAAGCACCAAGCATACGCCCACAAGGGCAGGGATAAGATTGTCTTTCATTTTTAATAGGGTTTAGTAACCGCCCTTACATTGTGTGGTAAGGAGCAAGGGCAGTTTGATTAGTTTTTACAAAATTCCTTCAGAGGAGAAACTGAAGTAGTTATCTTCTGTAATTATTAAGTGGTCAAGAATTTCAATATCTAAAACTTTTCCAGCTTCTTTTATTTTTTTTGTTATTTGAATATCTGAATCACTTGCAGTTAATTTACCTGATGGATGATTGTGTGATAATATTATCGCAGTTGCTCCAGATAGCACAGCTGATCGCATTAGTAGACGAATATCAGCAACAGTACCAGTCATTCCACCTTTAGATAAGGTATAAGTTCCTATAACAGTATTAGAATTATTTAAAAAAAGTACTTGAAATTTTTCTTGAATTAAAATATCGTCAAGTGAATAGGTTGTTTTTAAAATTTCGTAAGCATCTGTGGGTTTGGTTATTTTAAAATCAGAACTATTATAAAAAATAGTTTCATCTTTCACAACTTGCATTTTATAATGATAGAGTTGCTGTGTGTAAGGAGTTGTATTTTGCATATTCATAAATTTTAATAGGGTTATTTAATATTTGTGGTAACGGCTTGCATAGTGGTAATTATCAAGCCTGATTCGCTTAGTTATAATCTAACAACTACAACCAAGACATATAAGAGAGCAGACAGTAAGTCAAAGAACGCCCCCAAGGGGGAGTGTAAAAACAAGATGTTTTATTTCTTATTTTCTACTACACAAATGTATAGTAAGAATTTTATATAAAAAAGCCTTGTTTGAAAAGTTTTGATACGTAATTTCTATGGTAAAATACAATTCAAAAGATAAACTTTATAATGACTTAATTTCCTTTGTTTTAAAGGCTTTGATTAAAGTTCGTGCATACAACTATTAAGATCAGTTAATAATTGATCTGTGGTGAAATGTGATCGTAAATGAGCTGTATTGATGTGAATGAGGGAGAGTGAAAAAACAAACACAAACGCGCTGTCGTTTAGATCGCTTTTGTTGTTGTGATATATTAAAGTATGAATAACAAAGATATTTGGTCTTGAATCGGGGATTTTTACTAATTTTGTTGTTATTCTAACTATAGTATTATGATAGATGATTTAATCAATAAAGCAGAACTTACACGCGTATTGAAAGCTGGAGACAACATTAGTAATAAACGAATCCCAAAGAAGCACGAAGCTAAGATTCAGGAACTTAACGACCTTTTAGAGTACTGGAAGAAGCGCCACAATTTATGAGTAGTTGTGCAATGGCTGTGCAGATTTTAAATAACGAAACCTCAAAGTGTTGTTTTTCAGCTATTTGTGTTGTTTAGTTCGAATCCTACTAGGATTGCAATTTTTTTTTACACTAGTTTAGATCCTGTAAAATCAATAAGAGCCAAAGCTTGATCTTTAAATTAGTTGCTGCTTAAAATGAGTTTTGAATGCACGGACATAAAAAGCTAAAATGTTTTTGAGTTGAAATGCAAATCGACCCCCAATACCCTTTTAGATCGCGTTTTTCTTTTGCGGTCCGGATGATCTGAAACATGTATACCATCCCAAACACACTACCATATCTCAATTTTAATATTTAACCTCCTTTTCTTTATTTCTAAGAGGTTTTCTTCTTTCAAATAGCCAAATACTCATTTTAATAATTTCAAGGCTTAAAAACGGCTTTTTCTTTTGTTTGTCTTTAATTTAAAATCTGTTTTATGTGATCATGTAGTTTTTGTGTAAAATAATTTACATGATTGTTATGTAATTATGTAAATTGTTTTATATATTTGTCATGTATCAAAAATGAAATTATGAACAAGGATCTCTTTGTATTGGTAATTGAATCGATAAAAGAGCAAACGACACGAGATTATGAAATCTCAAACGGTTTGACTCAGTTGTATGGAACAACGGTACCTGTTTATGATAATTCATTTTTGTTGAAAGCGATTAAGGATATAGTACTTTTTCATTTTAACGGTCAAAAGGAAGTCTTGAGTGAAATTGATCACTATTGTTTCTTCTGCAATTTTGGGCGAATCGAAAAAGGGGATGATGTGTTAATTGAAACTGCATCCGAATTATATGACCGATTGGCTTTGAAATATTTAAAATAGATCATTGACATTTTTGGCATTTGTGTATATAAAAATTAAACTACTTGTCGCTAACTAGATTAGCTGAGGTAATGACAGACCGACGTGGAATCGTAATAGCAGATTCGAGGGTGCTTTGAAGAGGCTTTTTGACATCCTTATTTCACGGCTGGCAAGTGGTTTTATTTAAGCGCATGTGGTGTAGTGGTAGCACAACAGTCTCCAAAACTGTTTGCAGAGGTTCGAATCCTTTCTTGCGTGCAAACATGAAACGTTTGTTTATGCTTTTTACAATGCTGTTATGCTTCAGTATTGCGGGAATCTGTAAGACTACAATAGACCTGAGCGAAAATTCAAAGCAGAAAGTAGAGCTTGTTTCTTTTTCTGATGTAGTAAAAGTGGATGCGGTTTTCGCTTCTATTGATTTAAAAGCTGATGTAGGTAGGCAATATGTTTTAGTCCCCAGGATATTTTACGAGAAAAAACATATTTATACTTATTCGAAATCGCTAAATTTGGGCACATCGGCATCCAAGGTCGATATCTGCATCCGCGATAAAATTAGGATTACCTAGCTTTTAAATAAACAACAAACCTTAAAAAAAGCCTTTCTGATCATTAAGTATTCATCTGCTTTATTGACGTTCTTAGGAAAGGCTTTTTTTTCTTAAACAAACACTTCATTTTTTTAGTCTATTAGCTCAGTTGGCTAGAGTGCTTGCCTGTCACGCAAGAGGTCGCGAGTTCGAGTCTCGTATAGACTGCAATTCATATTATAGGTTTTGGTTAATAACCAGTTTGTTGCTTCTGTAAAAAGTAACGTTAAGTAGTGGCGAAAAGGTTGAACGCGGAGGTCTAAAAAACTTCTAGAGAGAAATCCCACTGCAGGTTCAAGTCCTGCCTACTTAGCAAAGTGTCCCGTTATTCTGAAATATGCTTTAACGCTGCACTATAAAAAACTCCATACTTTTTTCATTAAAAACACTTCAATACTGAGCCAAGTCAGCAAGTATCTGCAAAAGGGTTTACGGAAAATCCCTACCATAGTACTAAATATTCTTGCAGGGTAATATTTGATAATTCAGATCGTGTAACGTTACATATAGTGAGAGTCTACGTAGCTATATCTTATAAAAAACTGAATGTTGAAGTGTTTTTTAAATCATTGAATCATGGCGAAACAAATCAAAACAACATTGCTTCCCGATAATACTATTGTTGAGGTTGTAATGAGAAAGAAAATGACACTTGCCGAATATGAAAAAATGAAATCGATTAGTAAAAGTAAAGGTTGGGGTGTACAAGCCTATCAAGAGGGTGTGTATTCTGATGGATTAGGTAAAAAGGTTGAATAGTGATAACAGTTAATATTAAACCCCTTTCGGTAAATTCTGCGTGGCAAGGCAAACGCTTCAAGACTCCAGCGTATCAATCTTACGAAAAAGCGGTTTTGCTGATGTTGCCTAAGCGAATTGAAATACCCAATCCTCCTTTTTCAATCACTTTTGAATTTGGAGTTTCAAGTAAACTTTCTGATTGGGATAATCCTATAAAGCCTTTTCAAGATATACTATGCAAGAAGTACGGTATTGATGATCGGGATATTTACAGAGGAACTGTTTCAAAGGTCCTTGTAAAGAAAGGCGAAGAGTATGTGAAATTTAAAATTGAGTAGGTATGTGTGTAATAACTTGGTTTCATTTTGATTCATCATCAAAATTTGAAGATTTAGTGAAGTTTACAAATGGAGCGGTATTCAAAGATTCTATTGGATACTGTCTTAGATATGGAAACAAATCAGGCTATTTTCAAATAGGTGACCATATAGGTAAAAGAAGAGATGGTTCTTTACTGATTCTATCTAATAACTTATCCGATTCATTTTTGATGTTACAATCAGCACCAAAAGAAACGAGTTTAGATAGGGAGATTGCTTCGTGGATTGCTTTATCATCAATACCGCCAAAGGAAATACGCACTCAAACCGAATTAGACAACGAACGCCTAACTGAGATAGTAG
>JASLHL010000097.1 GCA_030152225.1 Flavobacterium sp.
CTTCATCGCGAAGAAATACTTCTTTTGTTGATGTATTTGGTGGCCTATAGCGAGAAAATGATCCTGTAAATACCTTCTTTTTTAGGAATTAATGTAGCAGAATGAACCATCTTGGGTAAAAAAAAGGAGTATCTCTTGTTGAGATACTCCTTTTTTTATACCCAAGATGATTCACTCTTCTACACTAGTTCTAAAAAAAGAAGCCTCTAAACCATCATTTTCTCGCTATAGCCAACCAAACACATTAATAAAATAAGTATTTCTTCGCGATGAAGGATATTTTTGAAAGAAGTGCAAAAAACAGGACTATTTTTTGAATGACAAGTTGTACATAATAACTTAAATTTTTAAAAATGAAAAGACTAGTACTCGGATTTGGGCTTATTGCCTTACTCCTATCCAGCTGTAGCAAAGAAGAACAAGAAGCTGCACCCCAAAACCTTCAACATCCCTATCAATTAACAGAAGATTCCTATCAAGCGAAAATTGTTCAAATGGAAACCCTTTTTCATCAACATGGTTTTGTTAATGATTTAGAAGATCCCTATGATTACAATGACCCCAAAAACAGAAAAGCCATTGAGGAGCTTGATTTAAAGGAACTGAAACTCTTTCTTGAAGAATTTAGTTCAGAAGAAGGACTGAAAAATTTAGATGAAGCAGGAAGTATAGAAAAATCTGAACAATATGCGAGAGAACACAATGCTACAAATACAAAAGGGACTATCGTCTTGTGATAGTCCCTTTTGTATTTAACCTATGCGGTATACACTTAAAAATTCGGTTTCAATGTATATTTCTTGTAGAAAGCATCAATGCGTTCCACCACTTCATCTGCCGAATCAACCAATTGGATTAAATCCATATCTTCTGGTGAAATATTGTTGTATTTATCGAGCAATACCTTTTTAATCCACTCCAACATGCCACCCCAGAAATCAGTTCCCACTAAAATAATTGGGAATCTAGCGATTTTCTTTGTTTGGATTAAGGTAATTGCTTCGAATAATTCATCTAGTGTTCCGAAACCACCTGGCATAACAACAAATCCTTGTGAATATTTGACAAACATTACTTTACGCACGAAAAAGTAGTCGAACTGAATGTTTTTATCACTGTCAATATACGGATTAAAGTGCTGCTCAAAAGGCAATTCGATATTCAATCCTACCGACACTCCTTGTCCTAGATGTGCTCCTTTATTACCAGCTTCCATAATTCCAGGTCCTCCCCCAGTAATTACGCCATATCCTGCTTTACTTACTTTAAAAGCAATTTCTTCAGCTAAGGTATAGTATGGATCATCTTTTTTAGTTCTTGCTGATCCGAAGATAGAAATACAAGGACCAATACGGCCCATTTTTTCATATCCATTAACGAATTCAGACATGATTTTAAAGATTCCCCATGAATCATTTGTCTTTATCTCTGTCCAAGATTTTTGCTTGAATTTTTCTTGGATCTTCTCCTCTTCATTTCCTAAAATTTCTTTCATAATTCAATTATTTTTTAAGCTCTTTTTTCAAAAAGTGAGCCGTATAACTCTTCTTCACTTTACTTATTTCTTCTGGTGTTCCCTTTGCTAGCACTTCACCTCCATTTGCTCCTCCTTCATAACCGATATCAATGATATAATCTGCGAGTTTAATCACATCGAGGTTGTGTTCAATAATCAGCACTGTATTGCCTTTCTCTACCAAAGTATTGATTACCTCCATCAAGACGCGAATATCTTCAAAGTGCAATCCTGTCGTTGGTTCATCCAAGATATAGAACGTATTTCCCGTATCTTTTTTCGATAACTCTGTTGCCAATTTAATGCGTTGTGCTTCTCCTCCTGATAGGGTTGTACTTTGCTGACCTAAGGTAATATACCCCAATCCAACATCATTAATCGTCTTTAGCTTGCGGTATATTTTCGGTATATTTTCAAAGAATTCTGTTGCATCCGCAACAGTCATTTCCAATACATCCGAAATAGATTTCCCCTTATATCTGATTTCGAGCGTTTCGCGATTGAATCGTTTGCCTTGACAGGTTTCGCACTCAACGTATACATCAGGTAAAAAACCCATCTCGATGGTGCGTACTCCAGAACCTTCACAGGTATCACATCGTCCTCCACTGACATTAAAACTAAAGCGTCCCGGTTTATATCCACGAATAGATGCTTCGGTAGTTTGCGCAAATAGATTTCGAATATCCGAAAATACATCAGTATACGTTGCTGGATTGGACCTTGGCGTACGTCCAATTGGACTTTGATCGATGCCGATTACTTTGTCAATGTGTTCTAATCCACTAATCTTCTTATAGGGTTGTGGTTTTGCCACAGCATGGAAAAAGTGGGTATTCAAGATTGGATAAAGCGTCCCATTGATTAAAGTTGATTTTCCCGATCCTGACACTCCTGTTACACAGGTTAAGGTGCCCAAGGGAATTTCGATGGTTACATTCTTTAAATTATTTCCTGTCGCTCCCTCTAATTTGATCTTCTTTCCATTTCCTTTTCTTCGCTCTTTGGGAACGGTAATCTCTAGCTCACCATTCAAATATTGAGCCGTTAAAGTATGTTCTTTCAACAATTCTTTTGGCGTTCCTGTGCTGATGATTTTTCCTCCGCGTTTTCCCGCATAAGGTCCAATATCAATCACAAAATCAGCGCGTTCAATCATATCTTTATCGTGTTCTACAACGAGAACGGAATTCCCAAGATCTCGTAACGACTCCAAAGACTTAATTAAGCGCTCATTATCTCGTTGGTGCAACCCAATACTCGGTTCATCTAAAATATACAATACACCCACCAATTGAGAGCCAATTTGCGTAGCCAAACGGATGCGTTGTGCTTCTCCTCCTGATAGGGTTCTTGAACTTCGGTTTAACGATAAATACGTCAAGCCTACATCTTTCAAAAACGACAATCGCGTATTGATTTCCTTTGTAATTTCTTCCGCAATACTCTTTTGCTTTTCTGAAAGTTTGCTATTGATATCAGCAAACCAAGCAATCAAATGTTCAATATCCATTTGAATGAGTTCTCCAATATTTTTATCTGCAATTCTAAAATACAACGCTTCCTTTCTCAAGCGTGTACCTTGACAAGAAGGACAGTCAATTTCGTCCATGTATTCTTTCGCCCAACGCTTAATTGATGCCGTTTCACTTTCTTCAAACTGATTTTTGATAAAGTTGTTGATTCCCTCAAAATCAATTTTATAGTTCTTTGAGATTCCAGCAACTTTGTGTTCTACGGTAAAACTATCTTGTCCCCCTTGAAGAATCACCTCCATGGCTTCTTTGGGAATATCTTGAATAGCATCTGCTAATTTAAAATTATAGCGTTGTGCAATAATCTCCAATTGCTTGAATATCCAGGTACTTTTTTCAGGACCTAGAGGAGCTAAACCTCCTTTTTTAATGGATACTGTCGCATCGGGAATTACTTTTTTAGGGTTTATTTCATGTATCGTCCCTAGTCCATTACACACTTCACAAGCTCCTTTTGGGGAGTTGAAAGAAAAGTTATTCGGTTCGGGTTTCGCATAGGAAATACCTGAGGTTGGACACATGAGATGACGGCTAAAGAAACGTACGTCTTGTGACTCTTGATCTAAGATCACAATGGTGTCATCCCCATGATACATGGCTGTTTGGATACTTTCTGCTAAGCGCTGAACGGTTTGCTCTTTCGAATCAACAACCAGACGATCAATCACAATTTCAATATCGTGGGTTTTATAGCGATCGGCCTTCATGCCATATTCTAAATCCTTAATTTCGCCATCTAAGCGCACTTTCAAAAACCCTTGTTTGGCAATTTGTTCAAACAACTCGCGGTAGTGTCCTTTTCTAGAACGAACAACAGGAGCCAAAATACTTATTTTTTTTCCGTCAAAATCGTTGAGAATCAATTCTTGAATTTGACTATCGGTATAGCTCACCATTTTTTCTCCGGTATTATAGCTATACGCTTCTCCTGCTCTTGCATAGAGCAAGCGCAAGAAGTCATAAATTTCTGTAATGGTTCCCACAGTAGATCTTGGGCTGCGATTCGTCGTTTTTTGTTCGATTGCAATTACAGGAGATAATCCATCAATTTTATCAACATCTGGGCGTTCTAGACCGCCTAAAAATTGTCTTGCATAGGCAGAAAACGTCTCAATATAACGGCGTTGTCCCTCTGCGTATATTGTATCGAAGGCTAAAGACGATTTACCAGAACCCGACAATCCCGTGATTACAACGAGTTTTTCTCGTGGTATACGGATATCAATATTTTTTAGATTGTGAACGCGAGCTCCTAAAACTTCAATATAATCTTCTACTTTAGACATAATTTTGTGCAAAAGAACAAAGATACATATTAATCTCGTTTTATGTAATCTGCAGTTCTAATGTTTTGATTTGATTTAGCATTATTTAACAGCTTTATTCGCTTGATTTTTAATTACACAAAGGCATTCGTTCTACTTTTAAAAATCGTATTTTTATCTCGGAAAAAAAGAATACAATGAGAGGAGCCCTATTATATGAGTTAGGTCAAGTTCCAAAATTTGGCACAATAGACGAACCGACAGTACAAAAAGAAGGACAACATGCTATTCGCGTAACTGCTGCTGCGGTAAAAAACTTAGATAAAGCTCGAACCAGTGGTAAACACTATGCGAGTTATACCGATTTACCGACTGTTGTTGGCAATGATGGCGTTGGTTATTTGGAAGATGGAACCCGAGTATACGGCCAAGGAATTACGGGCATGATAGCGGAACACGCAATTATCTCGAGTAACTACACCCCTATCCCCAAGAATTTAGACGATGTCACTGCCGCTGCTTTACCCAATGCCATTTTAGGATCTGCTATGCCTTTGATCATTCGTGCGCGCTTGGAAGCAGGACAAAATGTTTTGTTCAATGGAGCAACAGGTGTCACAGGACAAGTGGGGGTACAAATTGCCAAACACTATGGCGCAAAAGAAATCATTGTAACAGGAAGAAATAAAGCAATACTCGAACAGTTAAAGGCTTTGGGGGCTACCCAGACTCTCGTACTCACGGAAAACAACGACGCCTTAGAAGAGCAAATCAAAGCCATTCACCAAGCCACTCCCATCGATGTAGTGATTGATTATTTATGGGGTAAACCCTTTCAATCCATCCTCAATGCTTTCAAAGGCAATGATATTCACCATCTTACCTCTACCGTAAAAATTGTTACTGCAGGCGATATGGCTGGTAAAGAAATTCAACTGACTTCTGCTATTCTAAGAAGTACGGATATTCAGTTGATGGGTTCTGGATTTGGCAGTTTAACAAAAGAAGAACTCATCGTATTTAACAAAGTTATTTTACCCGAAATGTTTTTACTCGCTGCTCGAGGTAAATTGCATATTCAAACAGAAGCACATCCTTTAGAAGCAATTGAACAGGTGTGGAATAAAACCCTAGATCCTGGCACGCGTTTAGTCATTACCCTATAAGTTTGCAGGATAACGAACTTGCTGTACTAGCATGTAGTAAAAACGCACTACTTTTGTCTGCTCATTTTTTTGACTGCTAATCCAATAACACAATGAAAATCTTTTTAGAAAATTACTTTCAATTAAGTAAAAACAAAACGACCATTCGAAAAGAAATGATGGCTGGAGTGATCACATTCTTAACGATGTCTTATATTTTAGTAGTCAATCCCAATATTCTAGCCGATGCAGGAATGGACAAACAAGCCGTTTTTATGGCTACGGCCCTAGCAACAGTTTGCGCTACTCTATTGATGGGATTTATGGCAAAATTGCCCATTGCTCAAGCACCAGGCATGGGATTGAATAGCTTTTTCGCCTATACGGTTGTATTGACGATGGGCTATAGTTGGGAATTTGCTTTGACAGGTGTATTTTTAGCGGGTTTAATTTTTCTTGTTTTGACCCTATTTAACATTAGAGAACTAATTGTCAACAACATACCCAAAGTATTAAAAGAAGCGATTCCCGTAGGTATTGGCTTATTCATTACCTTGATCGGATTAAAAAGTGCAGGCCTTGTCGTTAGTAATCCCAATACGCTAGTCACCCTAGGTGATTTTAGTCAGCACAGCGTGTGGATTGCACTTGCGGGGCTGTTGGTAACAGGAATCCTATTGATTAAGAATATCAATGGCGCTATTTTAATTGGAATTATTGTGGCCACAGTATTTGGTTTTATCTTGGGAGACGTACAACTTCCTTCGCATTTAATTACCGCTCCACCTTCTATGGCACCGACATTTGGCAAAGCCTTGTCTTTCCTATTTTCACCAGAAACAGCAAGCAGCGTTTTTTCCATTGACATGGTCATTGTTGTATTTACCTTTCTCTTTGTCAATTTATTTGATACCATTGGCACCTTGATTGGCGTGGTTTCTAAAACGGGAATTGCAGATAAGCAGGGGAATTTCCCTCAGATGAAGAAAGCGCTCTTAACGGATGCTTTGGGTACAACTTTTGGTGCTATACTGGGGACAAGTTCAGTAACCTCTTATGTAGAAAGTGCTTCTGGAGTAGCTTCTGGTGGACGTACGGGATTAACTGCGGTAAGTGTCGCTTGTATGTTTGCCCTATCTATTTTTTTAGCTCCTTTATTCTTAGTAATTCCTGCTGCTGCTACCGCCCCTGCCTTAGTAATCGTAGGATTATTTATGATCAGTTCTGTCGTGAACATTGACTTTACTGATTTTTCAGAAGCCTTACCAGCTTTTATTACCATTGTCTTTATGCCGTTTACCTACAGTATTGCAGAAGGCATCGTATTTGGTATGCTTAGTTTTACTCTTTTTAAAGTTGGAACACAAAAATACAAAGATGTTAGTCCAACGCTATATATTTTATCCTTGCTATTTCTAATCAAAATTGTCTTGGATGCCCTATAAAAAATAGCCCTAAACAACATGATGTTTAGGGCTATTTTTTACTTCTTTATTTTCTCAGCTACAAGCTGGGCTAAATTTGATTTTTTATCTGTTTCGGAAAGACTTTCATATACTGCAGTTAGTTGCGTTACATCATCTCCGCTGGTATAATACAAATAGTAGAGCGACGTTAATGCCGTTTTGTGTTGTGCTAGAAAATTATCGATAAAGATAGCTTGATCTTCTTGAAGCTTTTTATACGTACTCAATATTTGATTAATCTTTTCTTCGTCCTTGTTTTGCAAGGCTTCCATATACGTACTTTGTTGTTGTCCTTGATAGCTTAACAAATTGTACTTATATAGACTTAAATTGCGCTCAAATTCACTTAACTCCTCATTATTTTGTGTTCCTTTTAAAGCAAAGGAGGTGAAGTTTTCCTGGTTGATGTTTACTTCTGTTTTTCCACTTTCAATAAACAAGGGAATTCTTCCTTTTTGATTTTGAAAGGATAAGTATCCTAAAGTAGGTTGATCAATTTTGCCTTCAAATCGGAATACATTGTCTTTTACGAGCATAGAATCTAGCTTTATCCCTTCTACCTCTTGCGTAACGCCTACTTGATTCAAATACACCCACGTTTCGTCGGGCACATTGACCAAAGCTCCTTCAATTTCAAAAGCCGTATTGGTATGGCAAGCGGTGAACATCAGGGCTATTCCAAACAACAACCCATATTGATATCTTTTCATTGTATTTTTTTTAATGTATTAAATTTACCTTATTTCGCGGGTACTACAAGGATAAAAACGAAACAAATAACATGATCCATCCTGCAACCAAGGACAAACCACCAATTGGCGTAATAGGCCCTAATATTTTTATTTTCTTGCCAAACGTAGCACTTAACACAAGTCCATAGATACTAAAAGAAAATAGAATGACACCGATTATAATTAGATTAGCTGCGTAATACGTGTGATCTGTTTGCGGTAAAATGCCGATGAGGATCAATAGAATTGCGTGATACATTTGGTATTTTACTCCTGTTTCAAAACTTTCTAATCGCTCTGTATCCATGTGTTTTTTTAGTGCATGCGCACCGAAAGCACCGAAGATAATGGCTAGTGCTCCAAAAACACTTCCAGCGAGTAAGGGCGTTGTATTGATCATATTTATTGTATTTAATTATTCTTTTTAATTCAGGGTTAATTGGCCTAAAATTTCTTCTGACATAAAAGGACCACCAGGATAACGAGCCGTATAATCGAGATTGAGCCATATTTGTCCGCGCTCATCCACGTGATAATGTACTTCTTTTCCCTTACTTTCTTCTTTAAACAATACCTCTTTAATCAGAAAGATCACTTTCTCTAGGTGAGCTGTATTTTCGATTAACATCTCAGGATACATATGTTCTTTGGTGTGAATTAAGCGGGGTGTTCCACCAATAGAGCGAATCAAAGCCGCCATTAAGATCGAATAGTCATCACAATCACCAGAAAAATGCATCAACGACTCAGAAGCTGTGGCGATATACTCCCTGCCTTTGGGGTCATTGACGTAGTTCCAACGCGTTCGCACTTCTTTAAAAATTGCTAAACACTGTATAATTTGCCGATATTCGCCATACCCTTGTACTTTGGAGAAATTTTTAGTTGTCGCTAACAAGGCAAAATTCCTCACCTTTGGATTATCATATTCAATTGCTTTAATAACTTTTGATTTATTGGGGAAGGGCAATAATTTTGAAATAATTAAATCTTGGGGATTTTGTGTACTTGCCATCGCATAAATCATCACGCGATAGTCTTCAAAAATAGATTCTAAATCGTAATCTTCATGTGAAGTTCCAATAAAAAAGATGGCTAAATACGCAATAATACAAATAAAAAGTATCGTTTTCAGCTTGGTTAAAATAAACTGAAATAGAGCCAAAATAATCAATCCCAACAAAATACGATCCAGCTGATAAGGCCATTCGGGATCAATAATATTTTGATGGACAATAATAAATACGGGAATGGTAAGTAGTACGTTTAATATAAAAATAATGATATTGTCCCATGGAGAAGGAATTCTCAGGTACTCATACCATTTTTTCTTCTTTTTTACAATTTGTACTTCTTGGTTATTCATCTAGTTTTCAGCAAAAAAAATTACAGCTTGACTTCTTCGTATTTTTTTGGATTATCAATTAACTGGAGGTCCATTAATTGTTGTTGTATTTTATTGTAATTAGCGGCAGCTAGTTGTTTCTGCGACCAACGCGTCAAGGTTAACCAACGCTGAATATCTTCAATTTTCTGATCATAGCGTTCAGCTAGTGTACGATCAATACTAGGAATCCATTTAAATTCTTCTGTTGTTGCGTTGATGATCTCGAGGATATGTTCAACAACTGTCCTGTTTTTTGCGACAAAATCCTGATTACCTACTAGTAAAAACGAGGGCCAAGGCGTTGGACATTCTCCGATTCTTCTAAAAATATGTTGATCGACCAAGGGCTGTGTCATAAAGCGTTCCCACATAAAGTAATCCGCTTCTTTATTTTGTAAGGCTAAAACCGCCTTGTCTAGAGTATCTACAACAACAAACTCCAGCTCCTCAATATTCCAATTCATTTGCTTGGCGTGTACAATAGCCATCAGATGAGAACCCGATCCCAATCGACTGATTGCAATGCGTTTATGAGCTAAATCATCCACCGTTTGAAAAGGTGCATCTGCTGCTACGTGAATGCCCCACAACAAAGGAGAAGCCACATATTCTTGTATGATAGTAGTAGGATTACCAGCTGTAATATCTTTGATAATTCCCTCTGATAAAATGATCGCTAGGTCTGTTTCATTCTGGCGTAACATCTGACACATTTTACCTGTTCCTTCGGGGACATCTTCCCATTGCAAATCGATTCCAGCTTCATCAAATTCTCCATTTTCAATGCACAAATGCCAAGGTAAATTAAAGTGTTCGGGTACTCCCACAATTCTAACTGCTTTCATTTTTATAAGTTCTATTCATTTTACTGCTAAGATAATAAAAAGTATGTTCAATGATTCGTAAAATGGCATTAACAAAAAAAAATCTCTACAAGTTTTGTAGAGATTTTAAGGGTTATGGTTTCATAGAACCCGTTTGTTTTAGACGTGTATGAAATTTAAACGCTTCTTCCAAAATATGAGGGGTATGTCCGCCTATTTCTTTGGCTCGTTCAAAGTAATCTTTCAGCTCTTCTTTATACTCAGGATGCACACAATTTTCGATAATTACCTCTGCGCGTTCGCGTGGAGATAGTCCGCGTAAATCGGCTAATCCTTGATCCGTCACTAGGATATCTACATCGTGTTCCGTGTGATCCACATGAGATACCATCGGTAAGACATGTGAAATTTTATTTTCTTTAGAAGCGGCTTGGGTCACGAAGATACTCAGGTATGCATTTCGTGCAAAATCTCCAGATCCTCCGATACCGTTCATCATTTTGTTTCCTCCGATATGCGTAGAATTGACATTTCCATAAATATCAAATTCAATCGCTGTATTAATAGCAATAATACCCAATCGACGAATCACCTCGGGTGCGTTACTGATATTTTGTGGACGCAAAACCAGCTTGTCTTTATACTGATCAAAATTATTGATTATTTTCTCATAACACGCTTCTGTTACTGTAATGGATGATCCTGAAGCAAAAGTCATTTTGCCTGAGTCGATCAAATCAAAGGTACTGTCCTGAAGCACTTCCGAATACATGGTTAAGTCTTTGAAAGGTCCATCAATAAACCCAGTCAATACAGCGTTTGCTACTTTTCCGATTCCCGCTTGCAAAGGCAAGAGTGCTTCCGTTAGATTACCCTTTTTCACCTCTGCTTCGAAGAAATTCAATAAGTGTGTGGATATTGCTGTTGTTTTTACATCTGGTTCAGGTAAAATGGCTGGTGTATCTTCGATACTAGAGAACACCACCCCGACCACGCGATCTGGATCTAAGCGAATAAACGACTCTCCAATACGGTCTTTGACGGTGTGAATAGGGATAATCTCTCTTCGCGGTTGCTTGATTGGAATACAGTTATCGTGAATTCCCTCTACGCTCAAAGGAATAGCCGTATTTATCTCAATGATAATCTTTTTGGCTACACTGGCAAAATACGCAGAGTTACCAATCGAAGTTGTTGGAATAATAAATCCCTCCTCCGTAATATAGGTAGCCTCAATAATCGCTACTTCGACTTGTGGAATATGTTTTTCTTGTAATTGTTCGATTGTTTCACTCAAGTGTTGGTCAATATATTTGACTTGTCCACTGTTTATCGCATGTCTTAGGTCCGAATCCGCTTGGAAGGGCATTCTGCGGATCAACGCATTATTTTTTGCCAAATCGGCATCTGTTGTTTGTCCTAAAGAAGCTCCTGTAATTAAGGTAATCGCTACTTTTTCATTGGCTGCTCGTTGAGCAAAAGCAGGTAAAACGGATTTACTATCTCCTGCTTTGGTAAATCCACTAGCTCCTACAATGGCTTTATCGTGAATTAGTAAGGCTGCTTCTTCTGCAGATAGAATTCGATCTCTATAAGGAGCGAATTTGATTCTGTCCAAATTAGAATCTTCTGTTGTCATTTCTCATTTGTTTAATTAGCTGCTTAAAAATAGGACTTTTTTATTAATATTTGATATGTATAGAACCACATCTCCGTATTTATACGATAATCCATCACAATTATCATAAAATATTTAATTCAAACCCTTTATTTTAAGACTATAAAATCAAAAACACATTTTAACCTTAGTATTCTTCCTAAAAACTAAAAGTCTGGCTTTACTATTTTTTAGGATTGCTATTTTTTGCCTGTTTTCCCCCCTCAATCTATCGAAAAACAGAAAAAAACACCAACTGATATTCTTTTTTTTAACATTTTTTCTTCTCCTCAAACCAGTTCATCTGGGCGGTGTATTTCGTCAACAAATCCCCTATCCAGTTTATCCACTCATTAAGGGCAAAAAAAAACAGCAGTAGAACCCTACTGCTGTTTTTAGTATCAGATAAAAATGACTCCTATAATACGTTCATTTTTTATTTCAATAATTCTTCTACTTTTTGGTACAATTCTTCTCCGTATAAATTAACTGCTAAGATTTGTCCTTTTTCGTCGATTAGGTAATTTGCAGGAATTGCTCGTACGCCATATTCAGCAGCAATTTCATCATTCCAGAACTGTAGGTTTGAAACTTGTCCCCAAACTAATCCGTCTTTCTCGATCGCTTGTACCCATTTTTCTTTTTCTTTATCTAAAGAAACACCAATAATATCCAATCCTTTGTCTTTGAATCCGTTGTATAATTTTACAACATTTGGATTTTCTACGCGACAAGGACCACACCAAGAAGCCCAGAAATCAATTAAAACTAATTTTTTTCCTTTTTTAAACTCCTCCAAAGACAATTCTTTATCGTCTGGTGTTTTACTTGTGAAGTTTGGCGCGATGTCCCCTACTTTCAATGCTGCTGCTTCTTCTGATAAGCCCATCATTTTAAGTATTGAATCTACTTTTTTCCCTACTTTTGACTCTTTCAATTCAGCAGAATACTTGTCAAATTCCTTCGCGAAATCTATCTCGTCATCTTGTGAAGACATCATTTGTTGAGAAAGCAATAACAATCCGAAAGCTGTATTGGTATGATCTGTCAAATATTTTTTGTACACGTCATTGATGCTCTCCACATACCCCATGTATTCTTTTTGCAAAGCTTCCATTGCAGCGCGGTCTGCCTCTTCTGTTGATTGACTTAATTGCATCAATTTCATTTGATTCTCATCAATAAACGATCTAAGTTTGATCACTGTTGGTTTCACCTCTTGTTGTAGTTTTTGTAGCTTCACGTTATTCTCGCTTCCGCCTAAAACTGTTTCTGTAGGTTCGTCTTTTGTATATGAAATGGTAATATGTCCAGGCTCTCCAATGAAAAACACATTCGTCTGCATATCACCTCCTAATACCATATAGGCCTCTTCTAACTCAGTAAAAGGGTTTTCAACAACTAATTTATTTCCTTTTACAGTTCCCGTATAAACAACAGTTGGAGATGGATTACCCAATTCTGAAGTCATGATTTCTACTTTTGTATCGTCAGCGACATCTTTGGTAGTAATCTCAATTGTATTATTTTGCTTACAAGAAAACATGGTTAATGCAAGCAAAACAACTGCTAATTTCTTCATAGTAATGATTTATAATTTTACGTTCTCGTAAAAGTATTAATAAAATCATTATATCAAAAAGAAGTGGCGTTAATAAATTCGTTAATATTCCGCCTGAATCAAGATTAGTTGACTATTCGATCTTTATTTCGATAAAATAGTGAATCTGTTAACTAAGCCAAAGCTTAAAGTCATTCACTTTTTCTCTACTTACGATTAATTCTTCCTCAAAATCGACTTGCAAGCTCAATTTTAATCGCGAATTAGTGTACGCGATAATTTCTTTAATAGCGTCTACGGCAACGATGTGTTTTCGGCTAATACGGAAGAACTGTTCGGCCTCAATTGTCTTTTCCACCTCATCCAGTGAATTATCTAAGATATATTCTCGGCCTTCTTTGGTTTTGAGGTAGGTTAATTTATTTGCACTAAAGAAACAAGCAACTTCGCCCACGGGAATAATCTTCAATTGGGTGCCTATTTTAATTAAAAATCGCTCTTTATTTTCCTTAGGTGTAGTGGACAAAAAGGATTTAAACAAGTTCAGCTGTTCTGTAAAAGCAAAAAACGAAGCGCGTTGTTCATTGAATTTGTCGATGGCACCTTTTAAGTCTGCATCGCCAATCGGCTTGAGTAGGTAATCAATACTATTGAGTTTAAATGCTCGTAAGGCGTAGGCGTCGTAAGCGGTTGTAAAAATAATTGCGCTTTTTACTTCCACCTGATCAAATATTTCGAAAGACAATCCATCGGAAAGTTGAATATCTAAAAAGATTAAATCGGGTTCTTCATTATGTTGAAACCAATGAACAGCATCCTCCACACTGGTTAGCATTTCTAAGACACCATATCCTAATTTCTCAATTTTTCGTTCCAACAAACGAGCGGCTGGTTTTTCATCCTCAACAATGACTATTC
>JASLHL010000132.1 GCA_030152225.1 Flavobacterium sp.
CACCGGCAAATTGCCTCGCAATAGTTAATCTTCAAAAATTGAGCCGATGGAGGGACTCGAACCCACGACCTGCTGATTACAAATCAGCTGCTCTAGCCAACTGAGCTACACCGGCGACTCATTTTTCGAGTGCAAATATAACACGCTTTTTCAGTCTTACAACTGATTTCGCGTGTTTTTTTTGCTTTATTTTAATTACAAGTTGTTAATTTTTCCAACTAATTGACCTGCAATGTTTTCTAATTTTAAAAAAACGCCTTTAAAATGAGCTTTTTTATTTTCAACCCCTTTTGCGTTGATGTCAACGATCAATTCGTCGAATCCTGTTAAGGCTTCTTCGATCAAAGCAGCTGTTTCTTCTGTAGGTCCTCCTACTGTCAATTCATGAATATAAATTGCCTCAATGATATCGCCTAATACTTGGTGAACATCTTTTTTTAATCCTCTTACGCTTGCCATAATAATTTATTTAAATTTTAAACAAAAGTACAATTATCTTTACTATATCGGCGGTCTAATCGATATATATTTCTAACAATGTTGCTTGACCAACTGCAACTAGTTTATTTACTGATGCGGGAATTAACACGGTTTCACCTTGTTTAATTCCACATGTCAATTCGTTAATTTGAAGCTCACATGCCCCTTCTGTACACACATAAAGGTAAAAGCGATCTAATGGCTTCGCTATTTGATATCGCTGCGTTAAAGGGATGTAATTGACAGTAAAAAACGGACAAGAAACCAATGGATTGGCATAATCTGCATTTTCAGTATAGGAAAGTGCCACTTGTTTCTTTTCGTAGTTAATGGCTTTTAGTGCCAAATCTACGTGTAGTTCTCTGGTTTGTCCTTCGCTATCGACACGATCCCAATCGTAAACACGATAGGTAATATCTGAAGTTTGTTGAATCTCAGCGAGTAAAACTCCTGCTCCAATGGCGTGAACCGTTCCAGTTTGAATAAAAAAAGCATCTCCTTTTTTTACTGGAATTTCATTTAATATCTCAGGGAGTGTTTTGCTATTCAAGTGCTGCAAATAATCCTCTTGGGTTACCCCTGCTTTAAAGTCTACAACCACTCTTGCCCCAGGATCGGCTTGCATTACATACCACATTTCGGTTTTCCCCAAAGAATTATGTCGCGTTTTTGCCAGTTCATCATTGGGATGCAACTGAATAGAAAGATCCTCTTTGGCATCTAAAAACTTAAATAACAAAGGAAATTGATATCCAAATGTCTGAACGATATAAGAACCTAAAATATCTTCTGGATAGGCTTTAATCAATTCTTCTAAGCTTTGTCCTTTATATGTGCCATTGGAAACTAGGCTGACATTTTCCGGAACATTAGAAATTTCCCAGCTTTCTCCAATTGAATCAGAAATTTGCTGTTTACCTAAAACAGTATGTAATTTCCTTCCCCCCCAAATTCTATCTTTCAGGATGGGTTCAAACATCATTGGATATTGTATAAAACTCATAGGCTTAACTTCTTCCTCATTTTGCAATAGTCCATCAGCGGGATTACTGCCTAAAACAAGACGCAAATGTACAACTTTTAATGGATTCTATGCATGTTAAATCCCCTCCCCTTTAAAAGTTACAAAGTTTCTAGTGGTTTCGTATAAAACAACCTCCAAATCATTGTCTTTTGCAATAAAAGGTCTTAATTTTTGCCAAATCACTACAGCTATGTGTTCCGCAGTAGGGATTAGATTTTTGAATTCTATAACATCTAAGTTCAGATTTTTGTGATCAAAAGCCTCTTCAATTTCTGACTTTATTAAATCTGACAGTATTTTTAAGTCCATAACAAACCCCGTTTCTGGGTCAACTTCACCTGTAACATGGACAATCAATTCGTAATTGTGTCCGTGAAAATTAGGGTTATTGCACTTGCCAAATACAGCTTGATTCTTCTCGTCAGACCAATCTGGACGATGCAATCGATGTGCGGCATTAAAATGTGCTTTTCGGCTAACTGTTAATCTCATGCTGTTTTAAATTTTATGTGCTTCAATATGCGGGTAAAATTCAGCGAATATAATTTTAAACCAAGCGGTATACATTTGTGGATTGACTTCCATATCCTTTTTTATTGCCTCAATTTCCATCCACTTCCATGCTTCAACCTCTTCTGGATTTATAATAGGATCTTCATTGTAATATCCCACCATCACATGATCAAATTCATGCTCAGTTAATCCGTTGTCAAATGGTGCTTTATAGATAAAATGAAACACCTCTTTCAAGGCTACTTCAAACCCCATTTCCTCGTTTAAACGGCGCTTTCCTGCTTGAATATTCGTTTCTCCTACTCTTTGGTGACTACAACAAGTGTTTGCCCACAACAAAGGTGAATGATACTTCTCCGCTGCGCGTTGTTGAAGCATGATCTCATTTTTATCATTTAAAATAAATACTGAGAATGCTCTGTGCAACAAAGCTTTTTCATGTGCTTCTTGTTTGCCCATGGTACCTACCGGCTCATCTTGTTCATTAACTAAAATCACTTGCTCTTCAATCATACCTAGTGTTACATTTATTTTACTTCCAAAAGTACAAAAAACAAAATAGGAAACCAATGCCAGCATGGAGTTTAAAAACGCTCTGACTCTAGCCCGTATTCACCTTAAAGATCTTGGTGCTTTTTACAGTAGACCCAAGCAATTTAGTTATCTTTGACTTTTTATTCGATTCATGGAAAGATTAATCAAACTAATTTGGGATTTTCGAGGTCCTGACGCTGAAAAAATAGCCGAACACCACGTGATTCACCTGCGTGAATTTGTCGCTATCGAGCAACTCCCTCTAACGATTATGGACAAACAAGTCATCAATGAGGTGCATAGTATTGCGTATCTTGTTGTCAATGATCAACAAATGCGAGAAGTAAGAGATGCTTTAAAACCACATCGCGGTGAACTTTACGAAGTAAAATAAGAATATCCCATGCTATAAAAAAATCCCTTTTGCTGCGCAAAAGGGATTTTTTTATAGTGAATAACGAATTACTTCTTCAGTATTTCCAATGCTTTTTCTAACACTTCATCTTTTTCTTGTATAATTCCTTGTATCGTTGGTTGAACAACAACATCTGGCACAATACCGATACGCTGCGTTTCCGTACCATCAGGATAATAAACACCAATACCCGAAATCGCAGTTCTCAATCCCCCAGGGAGATGGAACTGAGCCATATCTCCATCTGCCCCTGCAGTTGTACTCCCAACAATTGTGGTGTTTTTTCCTGCTCTCAATGCCATAGCCGTATATTCTGCCTGACTTTGAGAATATTCATTAATCAACACGATCACTTTGCCTTTATACGTTTCCGCTTCATTTGGAATTTCCACCAACTGCGTAAAAGTGAATACTCCAGGATTGTTGACATCCGCTACAGTAAATTTAGCAAATGGCGTTGATTCATCCACAAACCACCTTCCTAGGTCAAACGCAACAAAAGCAGAAGGGTAGTTTCGGATATCTATAACTATTCCTTTGGTATCTTTCAATTGCTGTTTTATTTCTAGTATATCTTCGGTTTGAATATTCGCTAAGGTTATATAGCCAATATTGTCATCTAACAATTTGAAACTCCTTTGTTTTTCATCCACTTTATACCAATGATATCGATTTAACTCTTCTTGGGGATACAACACAAGATCCATTTGCTTTGTCTTCCCTGCTTTTTGATAGGTGATCAAGAGGGAAGTATTGGGAGAACACAGGGCATTTTCTGCTATATCCCTCAAGCGAGCAGCCTCATTTGAAGCAGGATAATATGGGCGTAAACGGTTGACCATTGAAGCAATCGTTTCTCCATTAATATGCGTGATCACATCGCCTAAACTTAACTTTGCCGCTTCGGCTAATTCGGGATTATAGTAATCAACAACCACCAATTGATCTTCGACAAAACTCACCTTAAACGGAGCAAAATAATTTCCACGAGCTTCAGCAAATTTATCACCTCCACCCCATAGATTAGCGTGTGTATCTTGAATCTCTCCAATAAGCTGAATAGCTGCAAGTTCGTATTCCAATTCACTTTTCGCTTCCAAAAACACAGGTATATATTCTTTCAATACCCCTTCCCAATTTTTATCTGTTATATGCTTATTTGGAAAAAAATATTCAATCATATTCCAATACTTATACACTGCTAACAGTCTAAAACCACTGTCTGGATAAGGCATGGTAGCGTAGAGGTCCTCATGGTCAAAACGAGGACTTCCCACAAGGTGTTCAAGCGCTATATAATAGTGTTTCTCTTGATTTCTATTCTCATACACTTGCTGCAATTCGCGTTGTAACTCCTGCGACATCCCCAATTGCTTCATCCATGAAAAATCAGGTTGCAATACGGTATCTTTTGTCACAGCTTCACAAGTTCCACAAGGCGCAAGAGTTCCATACTTCCTTATCCATTGCAGGAGAACCTCGTCTCTTTCTTCCTTGCTTTTTACTTTTAAATAAGCGGGAAGCACGCGAAACAACTCATAATCCCAATTGTAATTTCCTTTGGCTACTTCAGGGTGATGGTATTTCAAAAATCCCCATATTTTACCCAACAGTTCTAAATTGGCAACTGTTTCAGTTGTTGGACTGCGTATAGCAATCGCTGATCCTGCATCAAATTCTTTATCTAATTCCGCAGGCAAAGGCGCTCTGACAAAAACTTCAAGGGTAGGATCATCCAATGCTTTTCCATCGATAGTCACTTGCAAATTATCCAACCACATTTTTCCTTTCCCCACTAACAGCCCTCCAATATACACTCCCTCTGTCTTTGCGGGATCCAAAGGCAAGGTAATTTCATACTTCTGCCAATCCACAGTTCCCATTACTCCTCTATCGTCCATATTATCAAAGGCCAACATAGGATCAATGCGCATCCACAAGCCTGCAAATCCTTCTGTCACATGTTCTGTTTTGATATAACCAGACAAATGGATACTATCTCCCTTAAAATTCTGAGGCAAGACTAAAGCCAATGCTTTATATCCTGCTTCAGTACCTGTATTTTCAATTACTACGGAATACTTTCCGCTTTGCACGTGAACAGAATCAGCATATATCGCATACTCACTATCCCCCATATCAATCCACTGTATAGGATAGCCTGCTTTAACCTGTTCAAAATCCAAATCTAATTTTTGCCCTTCAAGTTGTTGAGAAAATCCCATCAATGAAAACAAAAAAGCAAGAAGCATAGTTATTATTTTATATAGCAAACTCATACTGTATATTTTTGCTTAAAACTAGCTCTTAAAAAATGAACAAACTTGTAAAAATGGAAACTACTTAAATAGTCAACCAAATATTTTCTGCTTCCAGACTCGTTCTATCAAAAAAATCCTTAGGATTATACCCTGTCAGTTTTTTGAATTCTTTGATTAAATGGGATTGATCAAAAAACAAATGATTATGTGTCAATTGGGTTAATGTTTGATCAGGTTGATCTTGAAAGCTCTGTATGGTATTTCTGAATCGGGCGATTTTTTTATAATCAGAAGCATTCTTTCCTACTCTTTTTTTCAAATACTTGGACACATATTGCCGCGATATTCCAAGGTTTTTTGCGATATCTTCAATAGCATATCCACCATCTAATTGCCTTAAAAGCTCCATCAACAACTGATCTTCTTTTCTTTTAAATCGCTTCAACAAATAATCTTCAATTAGCTCTTTAATACAGGTTGTTTGATTGACAATACGCTCCATATCGCTTTTGAATGTTGTATGCGATTGAAAATCATCAACCATTTCCGAATTAAAACAACCAATATCATCAAAAAACTGCTGTAGCCCGAAGGGTTTAAAATATAAGGTCAATTCCTTTACCTTATCTATATAGTTAATTTCTAGCGGTTGTGTATAATTGTAGGTCAAACTCAAAACCGATTTCCCTTCTGCTTTGGAAATGTATACTTTATTTCCTTCTTGCCGAAACGCAGCATGATGTAAATAAGTCAGTATAAGATAATTCGTTGGAAAGGTTAAATACCTTCTTGGAAAGACTGTATGTTCATCTAAGAGATAATACGGCTCAATATATTCCTTCAGTACAGGACTCACTGGTCTATTAAATTTAAAAGCAATATTCAAAATACAGGTAAAACTATTGATAATTAGACATACATATTTTAGTGGTAGAAACCAGCGAAGTAATAAAACACACTAAAACATTGATTTTAAGCTAAAATATAAAAACAAACGTTATCAATACCTCTATTTTAATTTTTTCAACCGTTCTTCTCTCGTCTCTTTCTCTTATACACTTTCATCTAGATCCATTAAATAAAAAAATCCAGAGAGCGATTGCTCTCTGGATGGTATTTTTCTATATCTCAAGGACTTTTTCTTATGATAAAAATCAGCGGTTAGTTAGCTTCTTTGGTAATAAATTGAATTCGCATTAATCGCAATTCATCCGTATCATATTCACCATCAAACTCTGTCATGGCCGTTTTGATATTATCTGATTCCGAATCCATAAAGTAATCGTAGATTTCTTCCTGTTGATCTTCATCCAATACTTCATCTAACCAATAGTCAATATTCAGTTTTGTTCCAGAATACACGATTTGCTCCATTTCTTTTAATAAGGCATCCATATCGAGTCCTTTAGCTTTGGCAATATCATCCAAAGACAATTTGCGATCAACACTCTGAATAATATACAACTTCAAGGCAGAATTAGCTCCTGTAGATTTGACCACTAAATCATCGGGTCTGATGATGTCGTTTTCCTCCACATAATTTTGAATTACATCGACGAAGTCTTTCCCAAATTTCTTAGCCTTTCCATCGCTTACCCCAATAATATTAGCCATTTCTTCCAATGTAATAGGGTATTTCAAACACATTTCTTCCAACGATGGATCTTGAAAAACTACAAAAGGAGGTACTCCCGCTTTTTTGGCTACTTTTTTGCGCAAATCTTTCAACAGATTAATCAAGACTTGATCAATCACTGCTTCAGCTCTTGGTGCATCGCTTTCTACTAAGGCATCTCCTTCTGTATATTCGTGATCTTCTGTCATCATAAACGAAACAGGATGCTCAATAAAGCGTTCTCCAGCTTCTGTGACTTTTAAAACACCATAGGTTTCAATGTCTTTTTTCAGATAACCAGCAACATTCGCTTGTCTAATCAAGGCTAACCAAAAGCGTTCATCTTGATGCTTACCACTACCAAAAAAGGGCTGAGCATCTGTTTTATTTACTTTTAAAAGAGCATTCAACTTACCTAAAAGTACGAATACAATTTCTTTTGTTTTATATACTTGTTTTGTTTCAGCAATGATCTTCAACACCTGTTGAAGTTCGTCTTTAGCTTCACTTTTTTTCTTCGGATTGCGAACATTGTCATCCATATCCGCCCCTTCTCCGTGTATTTCGTCAAATTCCTCGCCAAAATAATGGAGTAAAAACTTGCGTCTTGACATGGATGTTTCGGCATAGGCCACAACCTCTTGCAACAAGGCAATTCCTATTTCTTGTTCAGCGATAGGTTTTCCTGCCATAAATTTCTCCAGCTTTTCGATATCTTTATACGAGTAATAGGCCAAACAATACCCTTCTCCACCATCTCTACCTGCTCTACCTGTTTCTTGGTAATAGCTTTCAAGTGATTTGGGAATATCGTGATGAATAACATAACGCACATCTGGTTTGTCAATTCCCATTCCAAACGCAATGGTAGCTACTACCACATCGACATCTTCCATCAGGAACATATCTTGGTGTTTAGCTCTTGTCTTTGCATCCAATCCCGCATGATAAGGTACCGCACTAATCCCATTTACTTGGAGTACATTGGCGATTTCCTCTACTTTCTTGCGACTCAAACAGTAGATAACCCCCGATTTTCCTTTGCGTTGTTTGATAAAGCGAATAATATCACTTTCAATGTTTTTTGTTTTGGGTTTTATCTCGTAGTATAGGTTGGGTCTATTAAACGAAGCTTTAAAAACATTGGCATTGGGAATTTCTAAGTTTTTTAAAATATCTTCTTGAACTTTTGGCGTTGCCGTAGCAGTTAAGCCAATAATGGGAATATCACCTAGTTGTCGGATAATATTCCTCAAATTTCTGTATTCGGGTCTAAAATCGTGTCCCCATTCAGAGATACAATGCGCCTCATCAATGGCGACAAACGACAGTTCCACTTCTTGTAAGAAGTTGACATATTCTTCTTTTGTCAATGATTCTGGGGCAACGTATAACAATTTTGTTATGCCTTTTTTAATATCGTCTTTAACCTGATTTACTTCAGTTTTGGTTAAAGAAGAATTTAAAACATGGGCAATTCCTTGCTCTGTTGACAAGCTACGAATAGCGTCTACTTGATTTTTCATCAGGGCAATCAACGGAGAAACAACAATGGCAGTCCCGCCTAAAACCAACGCAGGCAATTGATAGCAAAGTGATTTACCACCACCTGTAGGCATGATCACAAATGTGTTGTGTCCAGAGATTATGCTTTTCACCACGTCTTCTTGGAGACCCTTAAACTGGGAAAAGCCAAAAAATCTCTTTAACTCTTTGTGCAAGTCAATTTCAATTGATTTCATTATTTTTGTATGGTATTTTACATAAATTTGCAGTACCTAAAGATAAACATTTTCTTTGGTGCAATCCTAATATTTAACATTCTCGTCATTTTGAATACA
>JASLHL010000152.1 GCA_030152225.1 Flavobacterium sp.
AAGAAAAATTTTAGAAAATGAGTTTAGAAAAAGTATTAGCTATTTCTGGTAAACCAGGATTATTTGAGTTAATTGTTCAAACACGCACAGGATTTATCGCAGAATCATTAGTTGACGGGAAGAGAAGTACAGTAGGATTGAAAAACAACGTTAGTTTATTATCTGAAATATCAATATACACGCACGAAGGAGAAGTAAAACTTTTTGACGTATTTAAAAATATCGCGACAAAAGAAAACAACGGAGAAGCAATTTCACACCGAGTTTCTGATCCAGAGTTAGTAGCGTACTTCCAAGAAGTATTGCCAAACTACGATGCAGAGCGCGTATACAATTCAGATATTAAAAAAGTAATTAACTGGTATAATATCGTACAAAAAAGAGGATTAATTCAAGAAGCTTTCCAAGAAGCAGTTGAAGAAAACAAATAAGAAAAAAGAATAGATAAAAAAGCTCGTTATATAACGAGCTTTTTTTAGTTTTATAGGACAATAAATAAACACCACATGCATACACAAGAAGAAAAACTAGCAGCCATCGGACGATTGCTAACGATAATGGATGAATTAAGAGTACAATGCCCTTGGGATAAAAAGCAAACATTCGAATCCCTGCGTGCTTTGACGATTGAAGAAGTGTATGAATTAGCCGATGGCATTTCTAAGGGAGATGCCCAAGAAATGCAAGGCGAATTAGGTGATTTATTGATGCATATTGTTTTTTATGCCAAAATTGGAAGTGAACAAGGACTCTTTGACGTCAAAACTATAGCGGATGGCATTTGCGACAAGCTGATTTACAGACATCCTCATATTTATGGAGATGTAGAAGTAGCCAATGAACAAGAAGTGTTGCAAAACTGGGAGCAGCTCAAGTTAAAAGCAGGGCGAAAATCCGTTCTTGAAGGCGTACCAACGAGCTTACCTGCCATTATAAAAGCCCTGCGCATGCAGGAAAAAGCAAGTGGCATTGGGTTTGATTGGAGCGATAAAACAGACGTTTGGGCAAAAGTAGAAGAAGAAATACAAGAATTTAAAGTAGAAGAACAAGCCGGAAATAAAGCCTTAATGGAAAAGGAATTCGGCGATATCCTCTTTTCTTTAGTCAATTACGCACGCTTCGTGGGTATTGATCCCGAACACGCCTTAGCGCAAACCAATCAGAAGTTTTTATCGCGATTCCAAACCATGGAAGAACTGATCCAAGCCGACCAAAAAGAATTGCCTCAAATGAATGTAGAGCAAATGGATGTTTACTGGGAGAAGGCCAAGCAAGTAACTCAACCAAAAAAGGATAAAAATGAAAAAAAATAACAGTAAATGGATGAAAAAATGCACCCTATCCCTGCTCTTTTTCTGCTCCTTGTTTACCTATGGTCAACGGATTCAAAAGGATGTTTTTGATGATTTAGTGTTTACGTCTGATCGCTATGAAGCCAAACTGAAGAAAAATATTTTTGATGACCTCACGTTTACCGATTCAAATAAGAATACAATCGAATTCAATAAGGCGTATTTGGAAAAGAAAATGGGAGTCAATTACAAGGAAACGGATACTAAATCAATGTTTTTTCAGGATTTAGTACTGGATTATATGCAAATCAGGGGATATGAGGCCTCTTATAAAGTTGATATTTTTGGGACGTTAACCATTACAGACAACCAAGGGAAAAGTATTACGTCCAAAGAAGATAGTTTGGGCAACATCCGAATTGAAAAAAAAGCGAAAGAAATCGAATCAAAAATTCAAAAAGAATTTAATGGAGATCTAGTCTATCAATCCAAACGACAATCCGCAACAGTAAAGCAAAATTTTGACGGGGATCGAACGTATACCGATAGCAATGAAACAAGTATAGAACTAAAAAAAAGCGTATGGGAGCAGCTAGAAAAACGCTATCAAACGGAAAATGGTGTTTTTATTCATATGCTAGAAGAATTTCTACTAATTAAACCCTAACAGATTGTTTGTCATAGTAGTATTTAAGTAAGATATAATTTACTTTTTGTTAAAGTTAGCATCGTATTCTGATTTTGGTCAACTTATTTAGATAATTTTGTAAAAACTTTTTAATGTTTTGACATTCAATTTATTTGAACTACTTTGCAAACCAAATTATGATAAGAGGTCCCCACTTCGAAAAAGTACCTTCTAGATAGAAGAATTCCTTAAAGGGATCTCAAAAATAAGCAAACAACAATCGTACAAAATCAAATTAGACAAGTAGCCCGTCTAGATTTTATGGAAAAAAAGCCAACTCCACGAGTTGGCTTTTTCACTGGTAGTCAACAGTAAGTTACGAAATCTATGGTGGAGTCAATTAGAATTTATAATGGAAAGATAAGGTGACAATTCGACTGTCTAAATCGTATTTTTGTCTGATTTTGGAATCCAAATTGGTTCCCACAAGGGTAAAGTGATTTGTTTTTAACACATCGGTAAGTGCCAACTTGAGGCTGCCTTTTTCGTGTAAAATAGTTTTAGAGGCGCCAATCGACAAGTCAAAATAGCCCTCCCTTTTGTATAAACCAATATTTGATTTCGAAAAGTATTGTGCATTGACCTCTGCTTTAATCCCCTTGGGTAATGAAAAGCTATTTTGTGCATTGAGCGTAAAAGCTACTTGCTTGCTGTCAATTGTTGTGTCTTGGTATTCTCCCTTGTATTGATTATTGAACAAATTAAACATACTACTCATCGTCCAAAAATCAGTGGGAGTCACAGTTGCAGTGAGTGTTGTCCCGTAGTGATAGGATTTACTCAAGTTTTCTAGTGTTTTAACCAAGATCGTTTGCTCTTGTTCATAGGAATAGACTTGCGTCATTACATCTTGCGTTTGACTAAAGTAAATCGTGGCTATCAGGTATTTACTCCAGAGGTAACCTATTTCGGTTGCATGCGTTATTTCGGGTTTCAGTTGAACATTCCCCTGCCAATAATTAAAGGGATCATTGTAAAAGCGAAAGGGATTTAGGTCGAAGTGACTCGGTCGATTAATGCGCTTGCTGTAAGAGGCATAGTAACTATGGGCCTGATCCGTTTCGTACTTAATGGACGCACTAGGAAATAGTTTGTTGTAGTCCGTCTGATGCTTTTCAGCTGTGGTTTTTTGATGGATGTTGCGATCTGTGTACTCGTTGCGCAATCCCACTTGGATTTGCCAATGATCTAAAGCTAGTTTATAGTTGAGGTAAGCCGCGTGAATTTGCTCCTTGTACGAATAGTGATTGGTCGTTTCTGGATCAATAACCCACTGACCACCTTCCTCTAGCTCATACACAGATGGATTGTCATTGGATTTTACCGTTGATTTCCATCCTGTTTCTAGGGTGTGTTGTTCCGTTAACGGTATCGTAAAATCGAGTTTTCCATTGAATACACGCAAAGTTGAAGGAATTTTCCCCTTGCGATCAGCATATACTTCGGTTATGTCCATTAGCGGATGCTGTAGTTGGGTTTGAGAGGAATTAAATTTAGATCGCTCATACTCCAAATCAAGGTCTAAAAGCGTGCCTTGTTCTGAAAATTTATGGGTTCCATGTACGCTATAGGTATAATCATACCAATGCTCAAGGTTGTAATTATCTGTTCCGATAGAGGAATACAAACTAGTATCAGGAGTGTATAGCTGACTAATTCCAGCCGATTTATTTTCATAGCGACCAAGCTTAGCATCGAGAAGGAAGCCAATAGAAGTGTTGGATGAGAGCTGGTAATCTGTACCGAATTTGAAGTTGTTGGAAGTCAGTGGCTCGCTGGTCTTGTAGTGCTGATGGCTGTGTCGAAGTAGTGTAGTGGGACGAATGGGATCAAAAAAATCCTGATCAAATGTCTTGCGTTCTTCTTCTCCTCTAAACGTATGGCTATAATCTCCAAATACACGCCAAGCTTGATGGGCATAATTAATAGTAAAGCCCGTATTCATTCGGTTTTTACGTCCACGACCTCCGCTAGCATATACGCTGCCATTTAATCCTTCTAAAATATTGGTTTTGAGTACAATGTTGATGATTCCCGCATTACCAGCAGCATCGTATTTGGCTGAGGGATTGGCAATAATCTCGATGTTTTTTACTACAGCCGAATTGGTAGAACGAAGCAAATTGGCCAATTCTTTAGAGGATAAAGAGCTTAACTTCCCATTGATCATCACACTTACCCCTTTCTTACCTCGAAGTGATAACTCTCCTTCTTGAGAGACCACAACACCGGGTGCACGACTCAATACCTCCAAAACAGTACTTCCTTCCGATAGGGTACTGTTCTCAACACTGAAGACCATTTTATCTGCTTTTTGTTGAAA
This sequence comes from Flavobacterium sp., assembly GCA_030152225.1. Lineage (GTDB taxonomy): Bacteria > Bacteroidota > Bacteroidia > Flavobacteriales > Flavobacteriaceae > Flavobacterium. The sequence goes on from JASLHL010000152.1 coordinate 4,304, forward strand.
AACAGGTCGATTTACGCGGATTACTACTTCGCCAAGATCAGTACTCATCGCCTGGTAAATACTGTCCAATTGTGCCTCTGTTTGCGCAGCTAACGGTAAACTACAACAGCTAAGCAATAAAATATAGATGTGATTCATAATTTATAATAGGGTGGTTTTTTAGCTTAAAATAACAGTATTGTTATTTAGATTTATTAAAAATAGATTGATTGATTCGCAAATATAGAGTTATTTAGAATGGTTTTAAGTAATTTTTGTGTTTTTTTATAAGGCGTTGATTTTTAGGGAATAATCGGTTAAAGCCTGCTGTTTTTCAGTTATTTACTGGTATAAATAGCGTTACTAAAAAATATAAAGGATAAGAAATCGATAAAATGATGGGACTATCTAAAAAAAAAGTAATTTTACTAATCACAAAAAACAGAAGAAAATGACACATTTAAAAGTTGGTGATCAAGCGCCAAATTTTGTTGGTATAGATCAAGCCGGAGTAAAACATCAATTAAGTGATTATAAAGGCAAGAAATTAGTGCTCTTTTTTTATCCGAAAGCAAGTACACCAGGTTGTACAGCTGAAGTGTGTAATTTGAGAGATAACTATCAGATTTTAAAGGAAAAAGGATTTGAACTATTGGGTGTTAGCGCGGATTCAGCCGAAAGACAACAAAAGTTTATCGATAAAAATACCTTGCCTTTTCCTTTATTGGCAGATGAAAATAAGGAAGTTCTTCATGCTTTTGGCGTTTGGGGACCTAAGAAATTCATGGGGAGAACCTATGATGGAATTCACCGTATGACCTTTGTTATCAATGAAGAAGGGGTAATCACCCAGCTAATTGAAAAAGTGAAAACCAAAGATCACGCGGCTCAAATCCTGGAATCTTAGAAAAAAGAGCGTTCGTATCGCTCTTTTTTGATTGTTATAAAATTGTATATGAAAGAAAAGAAAATAAGCAAACGCGAGTTGTTCTTACTGAAAGAACACACGTCCATAGCCGATCAATACTTTGAAGAGCTGTATCAAACCCATGGACTAGCGTCAGAAAAACAATGGAAAGACTTTGTCTATTGGGCTTTACTCGTGTGCGGTGTGGGATTTTTAGTTAGTGGTATGGTGTTTTTCTTTGCCTTTAACTGGGATGCTATGCCCGTACCGATCAAGTTTTCACTAGTTGGCTTGGGAATCGCATTGAGCGGATATATAGCGGTAACGCCCCGCGTAAAAGAGCCGGTTAACAAGATCAGTTTGGTAGCAACCTCCGTCTTACTTGGCGTTTTACTCGCTGTCTTTGGACAGACCTACCAAACGGGTGCTAATGCTTATGATTTGTTTTTGACGTGGTTACTGGTCGTAACTCCCTTAACAGTAGTGAGCCAATCAACCTATCAATGGTTGTTTTTTAGCGTTTTGGCTAATACAACGCTTATTTTAGCTTGTGTTCAACGCTTACAAGTAGAATCTGTCTTTGTCGGTATTATGCTTGTTTTACTGGCCAATATAGTGCTATTGCTTGTTCCTGCTTGGAAGCTTATACACCGTAATTTCCAAATCGGAAATGGCTATACGCAAATTCAAACCGTTGCTATTTACGTTTTGGCAACACTGGGTTTTGGTTGTTGGTTATTTGCCAATAATGCTAGCTATAGAGAGGAAGAATTGCAAGGATCCTTTTGGACGCTACTCCTTTCCCTAGCAATCATTGCAGGTGGCTTGGTCCTAGCGTGGAAACAAAAACGTATTTACCTGTTTTCTTATGCCTTAATTTCGGTAATTAGCTGTGGATTAATGATCTGGATGAAAATATTTAAAGATAGCTCAGAAGGATTATTCGTTTATATGCTATACGTCATCGGTGGTATATTCTTCATTATTAAATGGGTGTCATCCAAATCAAAAGCGTGGAAACATGGAAACTAATTCGTGGAAAGACTTGATTCGTCAAGTAGAAGAACAAGGGGTTGTCGTTGATGAACAATTGACTGCCCGAATTGAAGAGGAGCAATCCATTAAATATACTTTTCTCAAAGTTGTAGCAATTTTGGGAAGCCTATTGGCCATGGGATTTTTCTTCGGATTTCTCTTTGTGACTATGGGAAACAGCTTGGGATTTACTGCTTTTGCCAGTTTTGGCGTTCTCTTATATGGCGTTAGCTTGTTAGGGAATAAAAAGAAAGAACCCGCCTTGAGAGATGGTGTTTTTGTTGCAACGTATAGTAGTGCATTTGTTTGTATTATAACAGCTTTCATTGATTTGAAAGATAGTGAAACTGTCAATTTTTTGGTTGTTCTTTTACTCAGTGGAATAGGATTGGTTGTGTTTAAAAGTAAAATAATTCAATTTTTATCGGTTTTAGGTGTGTATTATGGATTGGTTTATTTGTTGAAATACAATAATTTAGGCTATATTTCACTCGCTTTATTTTGGCTGGTTCTCGTAGGTTTATTCGTGCTTTTTGTTAAAGAAATAGCGTTGCGAACTAAAGGTAATTTTTGGACACACAAGTACAAGGCACTGACCCATGGTTTGTTTTGTATTCTCTTTTTTGAAGTAATGCAGGACAACCTATCGCTCATCAAGCCCTCAAGCTGGCTCAATCAGGCGAGATATGTCGAATTTGACGCGCTTGAACATCGTCTTTATTTTGTATTTGTAGGACTCGTCCTTTTGGGGTTAACGTATTTTACAGTGAAACAAATTAGGAATAGCCTAGCATTCAACTCCTTCCATCTACTTGTTGGATTGAGTGCTGTGTTTATCTTGGGACTTACATTTTTTATTCAAGGATTCGGTATATCCTTGGTTATTAGTATTTTCCTATTAGTATGGTCTTATCAATTTCGCTTTCAAAAAGGAGTGATCGTTGCAATTGTCATGCTTTTATCATCCTTAGTTTGCTACTACTATTATTTGCAAGTAAGCTTGCTTGTCAAAGCACTAATACTCATGGGGTGTGGGGGATTGTTTTTGGGTCTATTTGTAATTAATAATCAATTGAATCGTGAGAAATAGGAGAAATATTGTAATTGTGTTAACCCTTGTGTTGTTTGGCGGTTTTTTCTTGCGCGCTATACAGCAGAAAGAGAGTACAATCAAAGAGGGTAAACTAGTTTTGTTTGCTTTGGCTCCTGTTGATCCTAGATCATTGATACAAGGAGATTATATGCAATTGAATTACGCCATCAATGAGCAGCTGCGTACAGCAGTAGAAGACCGCTCAACAATACACAAACGTGGCTATGTTATTATCCATGTCGATCAACAGCAGAGAGGAAGCTTTCAAGGCATTAGCACAACGAGACCAATGCTCGAAGGGGATTCACTCCTAGCAGTGAAATACTTCAATTGGGATGGGTTTACCCTGGCTGTTGGAGCTGAGAGTTATTTTTTTCAAGAAGGAAAAGACAGCCTCTTTGAACAAGCTAAATACGGCGGTTTACGCATAGATCCAAAGGGAAATAGCGTGTTAATCGGCTTGTATGATGAAGAATTAAAATTAATCGAATAACAGAAGAAATGAAAAAAATAGGAGTAGGAATTGCAGTAGCAGTAGCTTTAATTGCCATAGGATGTAAGAGTCAAGCAATTCAAAGTGAAACCAAACCAAACGAGATGACAACAC
>JASLHL010000170.1 GCA_030152225.1 Flavobacterium sp.
AAGAAAAAGCACTGGTGAAGTCATATACTTTATACCATGCTATATTACCGAATCAGGCCAAAGCATTGATCTCTAATACAAAAAAAGGAATGCCTAACGATTGGGTTGTTTCTGAAAATTATACCCCTCAATTTAGTAAAAATGGAAAGCGTTTATACTTTGGTATTGCGCCTAAACCCATTCCAAAAGATACAACGTTAGTTGCTGATGATCATGCCATTGTTGATATTTGGCATTATAAAGAACACTATTTGCAACCTCAACAATTGGTCAATTTGGACAAAGAGTTAAAGCGATCCTATCTCGCTACGATAGATCTAGTGAATACAACTCAGCTTGTTGCCTTGGCAGATGAAACAGCGAATTATACGTTGATGGTAGATGAAGGAGAATCAACAAATGTATTCCAGGCTTCAGATTATGGGAGACGTGTGGAGAGACAATGGGATATTTCTGGAGTAATGTCCTATTTTCTTGTGGATGTTCGCACTGGAGCAAAGAAAGTAGTTGTAGAAGATTTACCCGGAAGAGCAACCATTTCACCTAAAGGAAGCGCTGTTGTGTATTATAACAGTAAAGATGCGAATTGGTATAGTTATGAGGTGAAGACAGGACGTACAAAACAGTTGAATAACGGACTGACTGTTTCTTTTGCTGAAGAAGAATTTGATATGCCTGACTTACCTGATGCATACGGTATCAAAGGTTGGAGCGATGATGATGCCTCTGTGTATATTGGGGATCGTTATGATATTTGGGAGTTTTATCTCAAGGAAAATAAAGCACCGCGTATGATTACCAATGGATATGGACGCAAACACAACATAAAGTTTGATTTGATCCAATTGGACAAGGAAAAGAAATCGTTTCATAAGAAATCGTATACCTTAGCTACAGCCTTTCATGAAGGGACGAAAGAGGGAGGTTACTTTTCGATTAATTTTGCAAAACAGCAAGACCCAACTAAAATTATACTTGAAAAGTACAGCGGTTTTACTTCGCTAACTAAAGCAAAAGACGCCCCTGTTTATGCTTTAACAAAAGGGAACTTTACCCAATCAAATGATTTGTATATTGGAGAGAAGTTAGATCAAATGACACGGGTGAGTAATTTAAATCCACAGCAACAGGAGTACAATTGGGGAACCAATGAACTGGTGTATTGGACAACGCCAAAGGGCTATGAGGCCACAGGTGTTTTATTCAAACCAGAAGACTTTGATCCGACAAAACAATATCCTATGATAGTGTATTTCTATGAGAAATTATCAGACAATCTGCATCGATATGAAGCACCAGCACCCACACCTTCTCGTTTAAATATTCCGTATTTTGTCAGTAATGGATATTTGGTCTTTACTCCCGATATTAGCTATACCGATGGATTCCCAGGAAAAGCAGCAGAAGAGTATATTAATTCAGGTGTAGATTTCTTAAAAGAAAACCACTGGGTAAATGGAGATAAAATTGGAATTCAAGGCCAAAGTTGGGGAGGATATCAAGTAACATATTTGATTACGGTAACAGATAAATATGCAGCAGCATGGGCAGGAGCACCAGTAGCTAATATGACGTCTGCCTATGGTGGAATTCGCTGGGGAACAGGAATGAGTCGTCAATTTCAGTATGAAAAAACGCAAAGTAGAATCGGAAAAACACTGTGGGACGGCTATGATTTATACATCGAAAACTCACCGTTATTTCAAGTACCAGCCATTACAACGCCTCTAGTGATTATGCACAATGACAACGATGGAGCAGTGCCTTGGTATCAGGGAATTGAAATGTTTATGGCGATGCGTCGATTAGATAAACCCGTATGGATGTTAAACTACAACGGTGATGAACACAATTTGATGAAACGTCAAAATAGAAAAGACATTCAGATTCGCCAACAACAATTCTTTGATTACTATCTAAAAGAGGCACAAGCGCCTGTTTGGATGGTAAAAGGAGTCCCGGCTGTCTTGAAAGGGAAAGACTGGGGATTCGATTTGACGAATGAACGTATTAATTAAAGCATAGAAAAGAGAGGATCACAAAAGATCTTCTCTTTTTTTTTTGTACTTATTGTTGTACGTAGACCGTGAAAGACCCAATCTTATTTGTTTTTGAGAAGAAGTACCATCAGTTGAGAAAGGCGTTTTTACAACGCTCACTATCGTATTAAAAAAACATCATACGCTTGAAATTAAATCGAGATAAATGAATTGAAAATACAGGCTAAACTGTACATTTGTACTTAGAAAATCATCCTGTTTCAATGGGGTGAAACGCTGTGAAAATGCTATGAAAAAAATACTATTGGGTATACTACTCATGCTTGTGATATCCTGTGTGAATACGTCAACGAAGACAAATCCCAAACTTTCTTTTTACTATTGGAAAACGAGTTTCGTCTTGGATCAAGTTGAACGGGAAACCCTGCAAAATTTAGCCGTGAATAAGTTGTACATTCGCTATTTTGATGTGGGACTAAAAAACGGAACAGCGGTTCCCATTTCACCAATTGTATTTAAAGATACCGTACCTCAACTAGAAGTGGTTCCTGTTATTTACATCAAGAATGAAGTGGTTCTCTCCGATAAATTAGATGTTAAAAAACTGGCAAATCAAGTGGTCGATTTTGTGCTTCAAATCAATGAACATAACAATATCGATTGTCAAGAGATTCAAATCGACTGCGATTGGTCCTTGACGAGTAAGGATCGCTTTTTTTCGCTATTGGAACAATTGCGCAAAGAAACAGAAATGAAAATTTCAGCAACCATCCGTTTGCATCAGGTGAAATATGCAGCCAAAACGGGAGTGCCTCCTGTAGATCGTGGGGTGTTGATGCATTACAATATGGGGCGTATTGCCAGTGATTCTCTGAATTCTATTTACGATCGCACAATCGCACAAAAGTATCATAGTGGATTAAAGGATTATCCGTTGCACTTGGATTATGCTTTGCCTATTTATTCTTGGGTTGTTCACAGTAGAAACGATCAAGTTATTCGATTGGTTAGCCGTTTGCGTGTATCGGATTTAAAAGAACAAGAAGCATTAGCACAACAAAGTGCCAGTCAGTTTGTTGTCAAACGAGAAGCTAGTATGTTTGGTTTTGTCTTTCAAAAAGACGATCACTTAAAAGTAGAGAGTGTTTCAGCTGAACAGCTAAAAGAAATGATCACCGACTTATATCAAGCCAGTGGAACCTGCCCCAATGAAATAATACTATACGATTTGAATTCAAAAAATATCAATTACTATGATCAAGAAATCTTTAAAGAAATGGTACGTTGTAAGTAGTTTGTCCTTGATTTTAGGATCAGGCGTTTACACGTATGGATGTGCAGATGGATGGTGGAGCTATTCGAGTATTTCTAATTTTACTCCCGAGGCTTTTGCCGATGAGTCTTACAAACCTCTATTTTTTGCTCCTTATGATCGTTTTTACAATGGAGGGTATATGGATAATGCCTCGATGTTTAACGAAGATATCGTCGAAGAATGGACGGCCTATTTACAAGGTAAAATAGACCGAGAGGACATTAAAAACTATGTATTAGCAAGTACTGAGCACGCAAGTGAGATCGATCAATTATACGCGAACTTAAATAGGAAACAAGTAAAAGGATGGAATCTAAAAGATGAAAGAGTAAAAAACTTTGTTACCTTTTTATATCAAGCCAAAGAAATTGAAGCCTATTCAAATGACAGCTACAGTTATTGGGACTACGAATCGTATGTGGCTAACGTGATGAATGAGCATCAGGCAGATAAGGTGGAAAAAGAATATAAAAACCTCAAAAGCAAAGATGTATTCTACACCAACAGAATGTGGTTTCAGGTGATGAAAGCGAAATTCTATTCGACGAATCGCTCAAGTGTCGTTACGTTTTTTGAACAAACAGCAGCAAAACAACCCAAAAATACGCTGTATTATAGAGGGTTGAGCTATGTCGCAGGCGCTTACTACCAAGAGGGAGATTACGATCGTTCTAATGCTTTGTATGCTGAGGTTTTTAACGGAAGTCCTGCTTTGCGTCAAGTAGCGTTATACAACTATAAACCCATGGAAACCCAACGTGTAAAAACGGTGGTTTCAACGATTCCAACAAAAGAAGTACAAGCCGCTTTTTGGGCGATGCAAGGGTATTATAGCAATGCAATGGAAGCATTAAAAGAGGTCGTTGCTGTAGATAGTAAAAGTCCTCATGCCAATTTTTTGCTTACGCGATGGGTTAATGAACAAGAAGCTTCTGTTCTGAAGTTTAGAGAAGAATCATTCCAATCGAGTAAAGTTTATTTTGAGAGTTTAAAGAAAAAAATCGATCAACCAGGCTTAGACTGGGTGAAGAAAACAACACAAGAAGGCAAAGTAGATAATCCAGCCTTATGGCATATGGCTAGTGGTTATTTAGCTATTTTTCAAGGGCAATATAAGGAGGCAGATGTCGCTTTTGAGCAAGCAAAAAAAGAAGGAAAAGGCAATAAATTAGTAGACAATCAAATTCGCTTATTTGGATTAATCAATCAAGTGTCTCAAATTAAGAAAATAGATGCCAAAGCCGAACAAGCTATTTTAGCAGACATGCAGTGGATCTATAACGATATTATGCCAAATTCGAATTGGGAAGATCCATTTCGCTATGAGTACGCCCTCCATTGGATACGTCAATATTTGGCTGCCATCTACCAAGAACAAGGTAATAGTGTCATGAGTGAAATTGTATATTCAAACTTAGACTTCTATGGTAAAGTAGACCATACGGTGAACATGGAAAAATTCTTGTTGAGTAAGAATAAAACCAATTTGGAACAGTTGATGGTCGATAAATACGAGTATAATTTAAGTGATATTTACGAAAGGAGAGCCATTAACTTGTTCTATCTTGATAAAATTGACGAGGCGATTGTTGAAATGAATAAGGCAGAACCTATACGTACCATTTCTTCTTATGATGGAGAAACCTATGAAAAAACGTATAAAAATACGGTATTGTTAGGAAATCCATTTAACGGTAAGATACAAGATTGTAATGATTGTGATCACGTTGCTAAGCAGTCGGTCAAATACACAAAAATAGACTTCTTGCTCAAGATTAAAGAAATGCAGGATAAAATTGCAAAAGGAGATGATGTATTCAACAATGCACTACTGGTCGGAAACGCCTTTTATAACGGAACCTATTATGGAAATGCTCGTGTTTTTTATTACAATGCTTTAGTCAATGAATACGGCAATGCTATTTCTCCTGCTGAGCGTAAGTATTTACTGAATATGAGTCAGGCTAAGAAGTATTATGGAATAGCGAAGAAAGCCGCCACAACAAAAGAACAAAAGGCAAAGATTGCTTATTTCGAAGCCAAAATAGAACGCAATGAATTCTATGCAAAGGAGTATCAAAATAAAGACTATTATTGGGGAGCAGGCTGGGATGATCCTATGTTTAAAAAGTGGAAGGGGTTCCAAGAATTAGAAACCTTATACAGCGATACCAAATACTACCAAGAGGTTATAAATGAATGCGGTTATTTTAGAACGTATTTAGCTCAAAATAAAAAGTAATACAAAAGAAAAATCCAGCTTTGTTGAGCTGGATTTTTTTTGTTTTCGTATCAATTAATAATTTGCAATTAGCTTAATTACAAACGATATTCATCGTTGTAAGTTTAAAATTTCTTAGAAATGCTTCGGGTGCATTTTCTAATTTTTCTAATTGATGCTTTGATAAAATGAAGTTACTAATAACCCAATTTTTTGTATCATAAAGCATAATTAATAGCTCCTCTTGCAATTGTTGAGCAGGAAGTTGAGTCATGTTTTGTTGCTTTTGCTCAATTCCTTCTTGATTGAAAAATAATTTTTTCATTTCGGCTACTTTTTAAGAACGACAATCAATTTTTGTAAGGGGCTTTGATTAATTAAAAATTTAAGTGTTGTTTTTGTTATTGTAAAATTACTAAAAAAATTTTTATTTTTAACGTAAAAACGTTAAAGTTTATAATTAGTTTCTTTTTATTTAAAAATGAATGGAGGTTTTTAAATAAAATACTTCATTTAATCCTTGATCAATACTGGGGATTTTAGAAGTTTTTCTACTAAAAAGAAAGGCCAGAAAAAGAACAGATTTTAACTTTTTTTTGGCGTTTAAGCTTCGTTTTTTTGAGCCATTTTTAGCGGAAAAGAAAATACAAAGACAGAAATAAGGAGAAAAAAGTCTTGTATTGTAAAAAAGAAAGAGAGTGAAAGGGGAGTAGACGAAGTCTAAAAAGAGCGTAAAAAAGGAAGCTTTATTACTAGGTGGACAAACTAGCCAACCTTTTGTTTTTTTCTATATAATTGGGGTTCAAAACAAGAATATTTGTGAAAAATTAGTTATTTACACCCTTACATACGGTATGTTTTTGCTATTTTTGATTAAAAATAAAAGACTTTGAAGAAACTCCTTATTAGAATAGGTAAGATAGTGGGTTGGATTGTGTTTTCAATCCTTGTTTTGCTGATACTTTTAATTGTATTGGTGCAGATACCTTCGATTCAGAATACCCTAAAGGATAAGGCAATATCCTTTGTGGAACAGAAGATCGGAACCCCTGTAAAGTTAGATAAGATTGCAATCTCATTTCCAAAGAAAATTGTCGTAAAAGGACTTTATTTGGAGTCCCAAGAAAAAGACACCTTGGTTTATGTGAAACATTTAGGGGTTGATATTGGATTATTTGGATTGTTGAATAATAAAATTAATGTTGGCGCTGTTGATTTAGATGGACTAAAAGCAACAGTAAAACGCGATAGCTTACAGCGTTTTAATTTTGATTATATTGTAGAAGCCTTTGCATCAGAAGAAGAAAAAGAAGATACACCTTCTTCGATGGCTGTTTCAGTAGGGCAGCTTAATTTAAGTAATATAGCCGTTACCTTTGATGACGCTTACGATGGGCATCATGTCAATTTTAAACTCAATCAATTTGTCACGCGTTTTAAAGATTTTGATTTAGAGCAGATGCGTTTCGCTCTTCCTAAAATTTCATCAGATGGTATCAATCTTGTATACCATAAGGCAAAACCAGCAGGAGAGCACCTAGAAGTAGCAGAAGAAAAGTCTGTCGAAAAAACGGATACAAAGAGTCAGCCTATTGATTTGAGTATTGGTGTATTGGAATTGACACAAACGCATTTGGACTATCAAAGTGCTGAAGATTACATCCAAGCTATGTTGGACTTGAACGATTTTAAATTGTCGTTGAATAAATTAGATCTTGAAAAACAACAGATTGATATTGAAGATATTGTAGTAAATAAAACCAAGGCTGAAGTTACCTTCTTACCGCGTCCGCAACTAACACAATCCCAATCAGCTGCTGTTGTAAATCCTGATAGTTTAACGACAACAGAGCAAGCAAGCTTAGGGTGGAATCTAGCGGTTCGCAACTTTGCAATCAAAGATTTTAATGCGAAGTATGACGATAATAACCAAAAGAAACTTCTAGAGGGATTAGATACCAATCACTTGGCTATTGAAGACTTAAATTTTAGTTTGAAAGACTTTCAGTACACAGATGCTGGATTAAATGGAAATTTGCAGCAGTTTGCCTTTAAGGAGCAAAGTGGATTTACCCTAAATAACATCAAAGCGTACTTTCAATATGGCCAGCAGGCTTCCTTTGTGAAAAATCTGAGTATAGAAACGCCGAATACCCAATTCCATACGACAACAGTATTAAATTACAAAAGCTTAGCTAAGTTAACAGACGAATTGGGACAACTCTCTGCAGATGTCGTGATTTCCAATTCTCATTTGGGATTGAAAGATGCTTATCTTCTCATGCCTGACGTTTTTAAAGCCAATGGGTTAACAAAGCTAAACCAAGAGAAAATTGAGATTGAACTCATCGCCAAAGGATTAGTTAGTGATTTATCGATTGAAAAAATGTATGTTAACGTATTGGGTTCAACATTTATCAATGCTGAGGGGAAAATTCGAAATTTACCTGAAGTTGAAAAAGCCTATATCGATGTTGCTATCAAAGATTTTCAAACTACAGCTAAAGATATTTATACCTTGGCACCACCCAATGTATTACCTAACAACATTGAAATTCCCTCTTTAATCCGCTTTGTGGGAAAAGCAAAGGGAACACAGCAGGATATTGCAAGTACTTTCCACTTGAAAACAAGCTCAGGATCGATTGATTTTGATGGAGGATTTAACCAACGTATAAAAAACAAAGAAAAGTACTGGGGGAATCTAAACGTTGATCAGCTGAATGTAGGGCGAATCATTAAAAATGACTCCATCGGAAGCCTAAGTTTACAGGCTAAAATTGATGGAATGGGATTTGAACCTTTACATGCGCAGGCTAATGCATCCATTAAGCTTGAAAAAGCGGTTTTCAATGGCTATACGTATAAAGATATTCAATTGGAAGGTCATTTAGCAGAGGGACACTATGAAGTACAAACGCAAAATGACGATCCTAATTTGAATTTTAATTTAGATGCTTCCGGAACATGGACGGATAAAGCACTTAGTTTACAGTTACTTGCTGACCTGAAACAAATTGATTTACATCAATTACACCTAAATGATGAACCCGCTATCCTCAAAGGGAAAATAGAAGTGGCAATGCCCAATATACTCCCAGATAGTCTTGTTGGAACCGCAACGATTCGAGATTTGAGTTTCAATGCATTAAGTCGATCTTTTGCTTTACAACCCATTGAATTTACCGCACAAGCGTCTCCTTCTTATCGCAAGATGAATCTCCATTCTCAAGTTCTAGATTTCGAAATGGAGGGGGATTATCTCTTAACAGAATTAGGCAATGCCCTGACTCAGACGATTCAAAAATACTACAGTGTAAGTGCGGAGGAGACTGTAAATAAGATGACGAATAAAGTAGAGCAGCAATCGGGGCCAACTGAAAAAGAAGTAGTAGCATCCGAAAAACAAAACTATTTTACGTATCAATTGCGTATTAAGAACGATCCTATTTTTCAAAAAATTGTCCCTGATCTAAAGGAAATTCAACCTATTGTTTTTGGAGGTACGTACAGACAAAAAGACGATTACCTCACGTTAAAAGGAGAAATTCCAGCTATACAATATGGGGATCTAATGATTGATTCCATCACCCTAGATGTTAAACCCAATGCATCTTCAGCTTTGTCTTACAAATTGGCCGTTCAGCGTATTTCGAATGCGTCTTTTGGAATTCGACGCATGGTGCTGGACGGCTTTGCCAAGGACAATAAAATTGACCTTAACTTTAAGCTACTCGATAGCCAAGAGCAAATTAGTTATTTAGTTGGTGCTGAGCTGTTAGCTGGTATTGAACAACAGCGTATTCAGTTAAAAGAAAATGGATTTATTTTAGATTATGAACCGTGGATTGTCCATCCAGATAATCGCATTGTACTCAGCGATAAGGGGTTCTTTGCTAAAGATTTTGAACTGAGTTATCAAGGTAGCTTGATTCGCTTGGCTTCTGATGAAGAAAAAATGAATAGTCCACTGTCCGTGAAGTTTGAAGATTTTAGTATTGAAACCATAACTAAAATGATTCAAAAAGATAAGTTATTGGCTGCTGGTACGATTAACGGAGAGGTTCATTTAAAAGATTTAACTACCGATTTTCGCTTCGTATCCAATATAGATATCGCAGATTTAGCCGTTTATGAAATTGGCTTAGGAAATCTTCATATTGGTGTGGCGAATCAGTCCTTGAGCAAATATGGAGCAAATATCGTTTTAGAAGGGAAAGAAAACAAAATCCGATTGTTTGGAACCACCGATGTGGATCAACAAACCTTAGATTTAAAATTGGCCTTAGATAAATTCCAATTACAAGCCGTAGAGCATTTTAGTATGGGGAACCTCAGCGATGCCCAAGGCTACCTTTCGGGACAAATTGCCATTGGAGGAACGTATGATAAACCGTCTATTTTGGGAGCAATCGACTTTAATCAAATTGGTTTTCACGTGAATCCCATCAATGCCGATTTTAAAGATATCAATGAGAAAATAGCGTTTACTTCCCGTGGAATTGAACTGAATACGTTTAGTATTACCGATTCAGAGGGCAACTTATTGGTTATTGATGGACAAATTTTAACCCAAACCTATACTGATTTTAAATTTAATCTCGATATAAAAGCAGTCGATTTTAAAGCGGTTAGCTCAACAGTTAAGGACAATGATATGTATTATGGTACCTTGATTTTTGATTCTGACCTTAAAATCCGCGGAGATCTCAATACACCCAAAGTTTCAGGTCAAATAAAAGTAGGTAAGAAGACAGATTTTACGATGGTCATGCCACAAGAGGATCCTTCTATTGCTGATCGAGAAGGAATTGTAGAGTTTATTGATGAAGCGAGTTTGCGACAAGCGGAATTACTTAAATATCAAGACGATTTTAATCAATCTGCGCTGAAAGGAATGGATGTCTCTGTATCCATTATCGTGGATAAGGAAGCTACCTTTGCTATGATCATGGATAAGAGTAGTGGTGATAAAATTGTACTCAAAGGAGAAGGAGATATTGTTGGAGGAATTGATCCTTCGGGCAAAGTTTCGTTAACAGGACGCTACGAGTTTTCAGAGGGCTCCTATGACCTGTCTTTTAATTTCATTAAACGTAAATTTTTGGTCGAAAAAGGAAGTTCAATCACCTTTGCAGGAGATCCAACCGATGCAATTCTCAACTTAACAGCAATTTATGAGACGAAAACTGCACCGATTGACTTGCTTCAAAATCAACTGTCAGGAATGACTCCGACCGAACAAAATAAATACAAACAACAGTTGCCATTTCAAGCTTTGCTGATGATGAAAGGCGAGTTGCTCAAACCAGAGATTTCGTTTGATATTCGATTGAAAGAAGGAATAACAAGCGCGTCAGGGGATGTGATTTCACTGACGAAATCCAAATTAGAACAAATTAAAGCCAATGAATCAGAATTAAATAAACAAGTGTTTGCGTTACTTTTATTGAATCACTTTATTGGAGATAATCCTTTTGAGAGTAGCATGGGAGGTTTAAGTGCCGGAACAATGGCACGTCAAAGTGTAAATCGACTCTTGTCGGATCAATTGAATAATCTCGCTACGAACTTGATTCAAGGGGTGGAATTGAATTTTAATCTAGAATCAACGGAAGATTTTTCATCGGGAACGAGAGAAAATAGAACAGATTTAAATATTGCAGTTTCCAAGCGTTTGTTTTCAGATCGCTTGAAAGTAACAGTAGGAAGTAGTTTTGAAGTAGAAGGTAATCAAAGACAGAATGAACAAGCAACAAATATCGCAGGAGATATTGAATTAGAATATGCTTTATCGAAAGATGGACGCTATTTGTTGCGTGTCTACCGCAAAAATCAATATGAAGTGGCGCTACAAGGACAAGTGGTCGAAACAGGTGTAGGATTTATTATTACAATGAGTTACGAGCATTTTAAAGAGCTATTTGAACGCTCGAAAGACAAAAGACAATTGAAAAAACAACTAAGAGATGAAGCTAAAAAAGAAGAGTAACGTTCTACTATTTACCTTAACTGGAATTGCAGGATTCTTTATAAGCTCGTGTAGTTCTACAAAGTATATAGAAGATGGAGAGGCTCTCTATACCAAAGGAGTCGTTGATATTGAAGGAAATGAAGTGAATAAGGCCAAGAAAAAAGAGCTAGAAGAATCGCTAGAATCTCTGTTGCGTCCTGAGCCTAATGCCTCATTTTTAGGGTTTAGACCCAAATTGTTTTTTTACAACTTAGGTGGTGATCCTGCCAAAACAAATAAAGTTAGACGTTGGTTTCGCAACTCCATGGGACAACCTCCTGTACTCTTTAGCCAAGTGGATATGGAGCACAACCAAGCCATTTTAGTCAATCGAATGGAAAATAACGGTTACTTTAATGTACAGGTTGATTATGATAGCATACAAGAAGGAGTAAAGAAAATAGGAGCAAAATATACCGTTCATCCTGGGGTGCAGTTTACTATTAATGATGTAACCTTTTTAAATGATTCTACGCCTTTACAACAAGCCATTTACGATGCAGGTAATCGATGGACGCGTCTGAGAAAAGATCATCCTTATAATCTCGATCAAATTAAAGAAGAACGCGTTCGCTTTGATAACTATGTAAAAAACAAGGGGTATTTTTACTTTAGCCCTGATAATCTATTGGTTCAGGTAGATAGTACAGTGGGAAACCACAAAGTCAATCTATTTGTAAAAGTAAAAGAAGATACGCCAGTATTAGCTACCAAGGCTTATACCATTAATAAGGTCTATATCTTTTCTGATTATTCACTCGCTGAAACGGATAGTAAACGCGATATACAAACCGCTACTTCGTATAAAGGTTTTGAAATTATCGATCCCAAAAATAAATTTAAACCCAGTATTTACGATCGTACGGTTTACTTAGAGGAAGGAGAACTATACAATCGAAACGATCACAATTTATCACTCAATCGCCTCGTGAATTTAGGTGTTTTTAAATATGTGAAAAACCAATTTGAATTAGTAGATTCTGTTCAAAATAAATTGGATGTTTACTATTTTCTAACACCAGATAGCCCCAAGTCGATTCGATTGGAGTTGTTGGGAAAAACAAATTCAGCCAGTTATAATGGAGCTGAGTTAAAAGTTAATTGGAGCCATAAGAATTTCTTCAAAGGAGCCGAGTTATTTTCTGTATCGGCCTATGGAGGTGCTGATTTTCAAATGTCATCCAAAAATAAGGGGTATAATGTATACAAAACGGGATTGGAAACGAGTTTAACCTGGCCGCGTTTGATCGCACCTTGGAATTTCCATTCTTCTAGTGGTTATATCCCCCGTACAAGAGCAACTTTAGGAGGAGAGTACTTAGAGCGAAGTAAGCTGTATTCCTTGACTTCATTCAAGGGATCTTGGGGATACCTATGGAAAGAAAACGTCAGAAAAGAACATCAGTTTAACGTATTGGAGGTGAATTATGTAACCCCTCAAAATATCACTGATTTGTATCGGGAAACTGCGGCGGGTAATCCTTCGTTGGAACGGGTGCTAGATAAGCAACTGATCTTTGGGCCGACCTATACCTATACGTATACCAATACGATGAATCAGTTTAAAAAGAATACGTTTTACTACCGTGGAGGACTTGATTTTTCAGGTAATATTACAGGGTTAATCATGGGAGCCAATGTAGATAAAGGAGAAGAAAAATCAATTTTAGGAGTGCCATTTAGCCAGTATTTCAAGACAGAGCACGATTTTAGGCACTATTTGAAATTGAGTAGAACATCCCAATTTGTGAGTCGCATTCATGCAGGAATTGGTTACGCCTATGGCAATTCTAAGAATCTGCCGTATACCAAACAGTTTTACGTTGGAGGGTCTAACAGTGTGCGCGCTTTCCGAGCGAGAACATTAGGACCAGGTAGTTTTAATCCCAATTCATTTGATGCAAAGTTTATTCCAGATCAATCAGGAGATTTGTTGTTTGAGTTTAATTTCGAGTACCGCAAAAAATTAGTGAGTATTATTCACGGAGCTCTATTCCTTGATGGAGGGAATATCTGGAACTTAAATGAGGTCTCAGACCGACCAGGAGGGAAGTTCTCGGGTGATTTCTATAAAGAAATTGCCTTAGGAGCCGGTGCAGGTCTGCGATTTGATATTACTTTTTTAGTGGTGCGTTTTGACTTTGCCTTTCCTTTACGTGTGCCCTATAACGAACCAGGCGAACGTTGGGTAGTGAAAGATATTAATTTTGGCAGTGGAAAATGGAGAAAAGACAATTTGATGTTTAACCTAGCAATTGGGTATCCATTCTAATATTTGGGGAATATGTACCCACTTTGTGTTGTGGCAAAGTAACCTTTCACAAAAGATGAAAAAAAATAAAACATATTCAAGTTGTTGATAAATAAGGTTTTATTTAATTATTGAACAGAAAATAATTTTTGGCACGCTTTTTTCTATATACTATAGCGTAAGGTGTTATACAAAAAAACAAATGAGTTGAGCAGTCAACTTTAATTGCTAGAAAAAGAAAATTAAGTGTTTGTTTTAAAAAAATTTTATTACCAAACGAGGTAATAGGTTAGATCGTTAGTAAGGTGAAGAAGAGAAATCTTCAGGTAAATAGGGAGCTTTGGCTCCCTTTTACTGTTTTTATCGGCACCCTCTCATCACCACATCTTACAAAAACACCAACCAAAGGTAAACCGTCAACCGTTAACTAATCCCTGTTATTGGTTAAAGTTTTATGACTTGTTAGTTTCTCAAAAATAATTATATTAAATTTGTCTTTAGCCCTTTAAAAAAAGACGGATAAAATATGAGTCATAAAGTTCTTGTTATAGACGATGATGTTCCATTTTGTGAGATGTTGAAAGCCTTTTTGACCAAAAAAGGTTTTGTTGTTATGAATGCTTTCAATTCCCAAGATGCAAAAAAAGCAATTGATGATACATGTTATGATATTGTATTAACAGATGTTAGGCTTCCTGATAGTGATGGAATCGAGCTATTAAAATACATCAAAGCAAAATGTATTACTTCCCAAGTGATTTTAATGACGGGTTATACCGAAATTAAGACTGCTGTAAATGCGATGAAATTAGGTGCTTTTGATTATGTGGCTAAACCGATTAATCCAGATGAGATTGTTTTAACAATCAAACAAGCCTTGGACAAGAAACAGAAAACAGAAGATAAGGCCCGTAAAGAACCGACATCTTCTGCCGCTGGTCTCGTGCAATCGGAAGAAGAAATAGAAGAATACGTAAAAGGAGAAAGCAAAGTGTCGCTTCAACTCCAAGAATATATCGAATTAGTGGCTCCTACTAATATGTCCGTATTGATTATTGGAGATAGTGGTACAGGAAAAGAAAATATAGCTCATTCTATTCACCTTTTGAGTAAAAGAAGCAATAAACCCTATATCGCAGTTGATTGTGGAGCTATTCCAAAGGATTTAGCTTCTAGTGAGTTTTTTGGACACATCAAGGGATCTTTTACAGGAGCTGTTACAGATAAGATAGGACATTTCGAAGCAGCAAATGGTGGAACAATCTTTTTAGATGAGGTTGGAAATTTATCCTATGAAGTACAAATACAATTGTTGCGTGCACTTCAAGAAAGAAAAGTAAAACCTGTGGGTAGTAGCAATGAGATTGATGTGGATATTCGCGTGATTGCCGCTACCAATGAGGATTTGCCTAAAGCAGTACGAGAAGGAGAATTTAGGGAAGACCTATACCACAGATTGAATGAGTTTGGTATTGTTGCTCCAAGATTGACTGATCGTGGAAGTGATGTTCTTTCTTTTGCTAAACACTTTTTAAAACATTCAAATCAGGAGTTAGAAAAAAGGGTAAAAGGGTTTTCTAGCGAAGTAGAATGTATTTTCTTAACCTATGATTGGCCAGGGAACTTGCGTGAAATGAAAAATATCATCAAGCGTTCTGTACTTTTAACCAAGGGCGACTTTATTGAAAAAGAAGTCTTGCCAGATGAAATGTTTGCACCGAAACCCGTTGTTTCAGATAGTTCAGCTGAAGAAGAACGCGATTTGAAATTGTTTTCGTCTAAAAACGAAGAACAAGCAATACGAACGGCATTGGAAAAAGTGAAATTCAATAAGACTAAGGCTGCGCAATTGCTAGGAATTGACAGAAAAACGCTATACAATAAAATGAAGCTATACGATATTGAATTGTAATAGAAATAAAGATAAAATATAGAAGGCATCTAATTACCATTAGATGCCTTCTATATTTTACTCCAGTGACATTTAATTGGATCTAGTCACTTCTTCTATTAAATAGAAAATAGATTTAAAGGAATGATCACTAGCAGCAGTTAGCCCTATTTCGCAGGTACGACTGGTGGAAAAACCATCAGAGCAATTAGGCGAATGGGTTGAGAGTTGCTGTTGAAGATTTCGCGTTCCGTGTTTATTTAATTCAGGAAAAGTAAAACCGCGATCTCCAGCAAAACCACAACAATTGCTATCAATATAATGTACTTTATGGGCACAGCGTTTCGCTATCTCCATTAATTTATCTTCTAAACCTAGTTTTTTAACCGAACAAACGGGAAAAATGGTCACTTCTTCCCTTGGTTGGATAATAGGTAGAAGAGGAAATACGACGTCCATGATAAATTCAATGGGATCATAGCAAGTGAAATCCGTTGAGGTATGGTGACTTTGAAAGGTGTAAAAACAAGGACTCATATCAAATAAAATAGGGTGTTTTCCTTGCTCTGAGGCAATAAGTAAGGCCGCTTCAAGAGCAGAAGATTTTTGTAGTCCTTCCTCCTGATAGCCTTTGCTACTAAAAGGCATACCACAACACAAGTTGTTGATCGCAGCTGGATAAATAACTTCATAACCTGCGCGTTCAAGTAATAAGACAATTAAATCTTTTAGATCTAATTCCCTTTTATCGTAGTCCTTGGATTTTCCCATCGTACGATTGATGCAAGAGGGGAAGTAGACTACTTTGGGTTTGTCAGTAGTAGTGTGATTCGAAGCAGATGTTGAAGGTTGCAACGTAGTTTTTGTACCTGTTGGCATGGCCACATTCCACTGTGGGAGGCGATTGTTGCTTATCTTTCGCATTTTTGTAGCTAGGCGCAACATCGAACGATCACCTATACTATTTTGAAAAAAGCGCACGAATTTTAGACTATAGCGACCCATTTGGGTCACACGGTCTAAGTGTTCAACAAAGTATAGTGCATCCTGATGATTTTTAGCTGTTAGGCGCTCTGATCGTATGGCTTTTACATAGAGTCCTGTATCAATTTTTACAGGGCAAGAAATGGCACATAAGCCATCTGTTGCACAGGTGTCATCGAGATAATATTGAGCTTCTTTCTTTAATTGAGCGAGAAGTAAAGGATTTTCATTGGTTTGTTCCAAGCGCTTTATTTCGCGTCCTATGACAATGCGTTGACGAGGAGATAAGGTTAAACCTTCCGACACACAATGAGATTCACAAAATCCACATTCTATACACTTATCAATGATGGGATGTGTAGCAGGAGAGGCTTTTAAGTTCTCTAGGTGTATGCGCGGATTGGTATTGATCATCACACCAGGATTAATGATGTGGTTCGGATCAAAAATTTGTTTGATGCGCACCATGAGTGCATAGGCTTGTTCACCCCATTCTCGTTCTACAAAAGGGGCCATATTGCGACCAGTTCCATGTTCTGCTTTAAGTGAACCATCAAATTGATGAACAACCAATTCGACTAGCTCATCCATTAAATCAGCATAGCGCTGTATCGAAGTCGGATGATTGAAATCTTGTGAAAAAACCAAGTGTAAATTGCCCTCTAAGGCGTGTCCAAATAGTACAGCGTCGTCATAATGGTACTTGGCAAATAGTTGTTGCAAAGCAAGACTTGCGTCTGCTAATCGATCAAGGGGAAAGGCAACATCTTCAATAATACAAGTAGTTCCTGTTTCTCTTAAAGCCCCAGTTGTAGGTAATAAACCATTGCGCGCCTTCCAATTAAAAGCATATGCTTTAGGATCTGACGTAAAATTGAACGGACCTAAAGTTGGAACAGAAGCAACCGCCTGTTGTACTTGTTGTTGTTTTTGTTCTAATTCTTCTTGTGTTGTCGCTTGTACTTCCACGAGTAATAAACAAGCTGAAGCAGGCAGTGTTTTAAAGTACGCAGGGGCTTGTGACTCTTGTTCAATAGATCGAATACTATTTCGATCGAGGAGTTCCACTGCTTCAACGGGACTTTTTTTGAGATAAGGTACTGCCTGACAGGCCGTTGAAATACTGTCAAATGCCATCAACGTACATGATTTCTTTTGGTAATTGACAACAGTATGATAGGTAATCGTTGAGATAAAGGCAAGTGTTCCTTCGGAGCCAATGATTAGGTGTTTCATGATATCAAATGGATCTTGATAATCAAGAAATGCATTTAAACTATATCCCGTTGTATTTTTGATTTTATACTTGCGTTGAATGCGCTCGTATAAGGTTTTGTTTTCTTTTATTTCACAGTGTATGGCTGATAATTCACTTAGAATTTCGGGATGTTTGGCCGCAAATTCTTTTTTGCTTTGAGGATCCGCTGTATCCAAGACCGTTCCATCATAAAAAACAAGTCGAATATCTGCCAGTGTATTATATGAGTTTTGTGCCGTGCCACAGCACATACCACTAGCGTTATTCGCTGCAATACCGCCAATCATTGCGGCGTTAATTGAACCTGGATCTGGCCCTATTTTACGCCCATAAGGGGCTAAAAGTATATTGGCTCTTCCGCCAATAATACCAGGCTGAAAAGTAGCTTGTAAGCCGTCATGGGTAATGGTATAGTTTTTCCAATGGTGGGTGGCAACAACTAGGATTGAATCTGTTATCGCTTGTCCTGACAAACTAGTTCCGCCTGCGCGAAAGGTAAGGGGGAGTTGCTGTTGATGTGCTAAGGTTAAGGTGTGTATTACCTCCGCTTCATTGCGCACTTCGACCACTAGCTGGGGAATAAGACGATAGAAACTCGCGTCTGTTCCATAGGCAATCGTTTGTATGGGATTGGTCATGATTTGTAGCGGATTGATATAATTCGCCAACTCACGTGCAAAAGAAGCATAGCGTTCGGATAGCATAACAGTGTTTTTTATAAGCAGAAAGTTACGATAAAATTGAAAGCGATTTTTTTAAGCAAATTAGTTTATATCAAGTTTAAATAGAGTGGGGAATGAGAGTTTACGGTGTTTACTATTTACTGTTTGTCACAAACCACGAAAAAAAAGCGTGCAAAACTCACCATTCCCCGCTCTTACTTAATAAACAAATTCCAGAGGAACAATTGTTTTCTTAGCGATTCGTTCCGCTTGTAGTGCACGAAGTTCCACTCGTTTTATTTTACCACTGATTGTCTTTGGAAGTTCAGTAACAAATTCGATTTTACGAGGCATTTTATAGGGTGCGAGGTGTTGACGGGAAAATTGAAATAATTCTTGAGCAAGGGTTGCATTAGCCTGCTGAATATTTTGAATCACGACAAAGGCTTTAACTTCAAAACCTTTGATATCGTGAGGGCTAGCAACTACAGCAGATTCAATTACGGCCGGGTGTTCTAATAAAACACTTTCTACTTCAAAGGGACCAATGCGATAATCAGAAGCTTTGATCACATCGTCATCGCGTCCAATAAACCAAATATAGCCTTCTTCATCTTTATAGGCTTTATCACCTGTAAAGTAGACTTCATTTTTAAATACTTGTTTTTGACGTTCTTTGTCGAACATGTATTCTTTAAAGATTCCATTGACTTTTCCAGTATTGGTTTTTACGCAAATATTACCTTCTTCGTTATTTGGCAATTCGCGACCTTCATCATCTGCGATAACAATATCATATAAAAAGGTTGGTTTTCCCATGGAGCCATACTTT
>JASLHL010000183.1 GCA_030152225.1 Flavobacterium sp.
CCTATAGAATCTTTGGATTCGAATACGTATGAGATTATACAGCGTAGACTTCAGCAACAGAAAAGTGATTTAATCCAACGATTACAAGCACTGAATGATGATCGCAAAGAAGTTTTTACCGCTGTTGATCTGAAACTTATCGCCAATCAACGCATTACCACGGAAAACAATTGTACGGCTCGAGGGATTATTGCCTTTGACAACCTTTGTATTTTTGGGTACAATGTACACTTTGGATTGAAAACTGCCATCGAACTTAGCGATGTATTCAGTATCTATCGCTTTGAGAACAATCAGTTTATTCCTCAACCGTTGGATTTTATCCACGATGCAACCTTTGTTGAAGACTATAAAAATTTATATAAATACTACAGAGACTCCATTTTTAATCGATTTCAAAAAACAGAGAACTACCTCTATATGGTTTTTCAAACCAGTAAGAATATCGATAGTTTAAAGGCCTTTAAGTGGTTGATTAAAGACAATCAACTGCATTATCAGGATGATCGCAGCATTCACGAAGTAGTAAAAACGCCTCAATTTGAATTTGATTGGAATAAAACAACCCTTGAAAACAGACGATTAGGGGTACACCCACACGTTTCTATTCAGGACAAAGTTTTTATTGAAGCGGTCGGTGGTGACATTACCTTTAAAATTGAAGACAATACGAGCAATGGACAAGGTATTTATTCAGAGCCCGTAAAAAATATTGATCAACAATTGGACGATGCGGAGTACTACTATGCAGACTTAGGAAACTTTATCAGCATTCGCATTAAGCCGTATCAGGAGGAATTCCGCGCCTTCATCTTCAATACCAAAACCAAACAAGTCATCAATGTACCTGCCTTGAATCACACGGGAATTTTACTTCCTGATGGACAAGGGATTATTTTTTCCAATGGGTATTATTTACAAAGTGGAGAATACAAGATTTTTGACAACAACATCAAAAACTTGGAATTCATCAAGCAGATTCCCTCGCATAATGGGGAGGATTTCTTGTATATTTTTTATCAAGCCGAACATCACATCTATACCTTGATGTCGTATAACATCATTAAACAACAAATCGAAACGCCAATTGTTTGCAGTGGATTTACGTTGTTTAACGATGGAAAGCTCATCTATTTCCGTTCGGAGAACGAAGCAGTCAAACACCATGTGGTTCAGATTTGGGAAACTCCTTATACGGCTACATTAATTGAAAACAAGGAGCAAAAAGAAAATCAGCTCTATAAAATAGGCAACAAAGATCTTGTAAAAGCGATGGCTGAATGTCAAGAGATTATTCACCTCATCGACAAGGAAGATTCATATGAGGGGCTTTATGATGATATTGCGAAGAAAGCGAATGACGTTATCGACGCTTACTATTGGATTAACACAGCAGAGACTAAGCAGCTAAATGAACCTTTAGATCAGATTAAACGCATTGCTAACACGGCCATTGATGAATTTGAAAAGGTACAAGAACAACGCAAAAGGGCCGCTAATCGATTAACAGAATTAAAGGGAATTGTTGAAAAACAGCTATTCAATGTAACCAATGCTAAAGGCAATACCTTAGAAAGCTTGGTTCACTTACTTGCTGAAAACCGAAAGCTCTTGGGTGAAATTATCAGCTCGCGTCAAATTAAATACATTGACGTTGCCGTTTTAGATGGCTACCAAGAAAAATTGGGTAAAACCAATGCAACCCTTTCTGATAAAACGATTGATTTTCTCTTACAAGAACAGGCCTTGCTTCCCTATGAACAAAAAGTACTCGATCAAAAAGAGAACGTGCAAGGGGTGACCAAAGTAATTGATGCCAATGCTATTGACAACAGTTGCAAATCGATTTCGAGTGAATTAGAACTATTGATTGACATACTCAACAGTTTAAAAATAGACGATACTACACAAGCAACAAAGATTATAGCCAAAATATCCGTTATTTTCGCCTCGTTGAATGAAGTACGCGCTCAATTGAAACGCAAAATAGATGCGTTGCGCACCAATGAGTCTATTGCAGAATTTCACGCTCAACTTACACTACTCGATCAGAGTATCATCAACTTTTTAGAACTTTCCAATTCACCTGAAAAATGTGAGGAATACCATTCAAAAGTGAGTGTTCAAGTAGAAGAACTGGAAAGTAAATTTGCCGATTTTGACGAATTCATCTTAAAAATTGCTGATAAACGCGAGGAAGTTTCCAAGGCTTTTGACACAAGAAAAACACAACTCGTTGAACAAATCAATCGACGTACCAATGCTTTAGAGCAAATTGGCGTTCGCATTTTAAAAAACATTGAAAACAAATCGGCTTCTTTTAAGACAAAAGAAGAAATTTTGGCTTTCTTTTCTACAGATTTAATGGTAGACAAAGTACGTCAACTGATTATTGAACTGCGTGATTTAGGTGATGTTTCCAAAGCAGAAAACTTAGAGAACAGTGTAAAAACAAGTCAAGAAGATGCCTTGCGCACACTAAGAGACAAGCAAGATTTATTTGTTGATGGCGAAAATATTATCAGTTTAGGCACACACAAATTTGCAGTAAATAAACAACCGCTTGACCTAACCATTATTCGAAAAAATGATCTTTTGTACTACCACTTGACAGGAACGAGCTTTACTTCGCTCATTCAAGAGGATAGCCTATACGCCTATAAAGAAATTTGGAATCAGGATCTCGTTTCGGAAAACAATCAGGTATACCGAGCGGAATACTTAGCTTATCAGGTATGGCAATCCTCTGCCAATACGGCATTGACTACCTTACAAGAAGCAATTAAACTGCGCGCAGAACAAAATTATGCTGAAGGTTATCTCAAAGGTGTACACGATTTTGATGCTTTAGAAATCACACAAGCGCTTTTACAATTAAAGGCAGCCTTGGGTATTCTTACCTATACACCTGCTATTCGCGTATCGGCTCAGCTTTTTTGGTATCAATTAAAAGAAGAATGGAACGAAACCTTGTTGAAACAAATCAACAGTGCAACTGCCGTACAAAAACTATTTCCTTCTAGTTCAAACTACCAGTATATTTTGAATCAAATAGGAGAATTGTACCTGCAATGGGAATCGCCTTTTCGTCTGCTTGATTCTCAACAAACTGTAGCTCAATACTTGTTTGAAGAATTTGCCGATGGCACGTATTTTACAAAATCCAAACAAGCCAATCAACTCAAAAAAGAGTTTATTGCCTTTTTACAACAGCACAATGCACTCGTTACTTTTGAGCATGATAGTCAAGCGGAATTTCTAACGACATTGGATCGTTTCTACCTGATTCAAAATTGGTTGTATTCGTATTTGGATCAGCAGTCTGAATCTAAAGCATTACATAAATACGTTGACGAGGCTTGTTGTTTACTTCTCTTTGAGAAATACTACAACTATACCGTAAAAGAGAGTGAGGATCAACAATTAATCAAAACACTCAAGGGTAATCATCCAATTCTTGTTCAAGACACCTACCTCCTTGACTATCATTTATACATGGATAAACTAGCGTCATTTGAAGCAACAAATGTACCTTTGTTTCGCACATTTCTTGCTACTAAAGAACGCTTGTTGAGTGAATACAAACAAAGTTTAAAAATCAACGAATTAAAACCGCGTGTTTTGACGTCATTTGTCCGAAACAAATTAATTAATGAAGTTTACTTTCCGTTGATAGGAAATAACTTGGCCAAACAAATTGGCGTCCATGGAGAAAATAAACGCACGGCGCGTATGGGCATGTTGCTTTTAGTTTCACCTCCTGGCTATGGAAAAACGACATTAATGGAGTATTTAGCGAATACCTTAGGATTGCACTTTGTCAAAATCAATGGCCCGACAATTGGGCATTCCATTACCTCTATTGATCCCAATGAAGCAAAAACCTCAGGTGCTAGAGAAGAATTAAAGAAAATAAACTTATCCTTTGAAATGGCAGATAACGTGATGCTGTATTTAGATGATATACAACACTGTAGTCCTGAATTCTTGCAAAAATTCATCTCTTTGGCCGACGGTCAACGCAAAATGGATGGTATTTTTGAAGGAGAAAGCAAAACCTATGATCTAAGAGGGAAGCGTTTCTGCATCATTATGGCAGGAAACCCCTACACGGAATCTGGAGAAAAATTTCAAATTCCCGATATGTTAGCCAACCGGGCAGACACCTATAATTTAGGTGATGTTATTGGCAGTACAGAACAGCTGTTCAAACTGAGTTTGTTGGAAAATGCCATTGCAGAAAACACCTACTTACAGCAATTAAGTGGTACTAGTTTGGATGATTTCTACCGACTGATTAATCACATCGAAACCAAATCAGAAGAAGCACTTTCTTTGGAAGGCAATTTTAGTCCACAAGAGATTGAAACCTTCACAGCCGTACTGAAGAAATCGCTGATCATTCGCGATTTGGTGATTAAAGTCAACCAGCAATATATCCTCAGTGCTAGTATGGATAATGCCTATCGCACTGAGCCTGCTTTTAAATTACAAGGCTCCTATCGCGATATGAATAAAATGATTAGCAAGGTAGTCCCTTTGATGAATGACAAAGAAATTGAAGAACTTATTTTGACTCATTATGAAAATGAATCTCAAACGTTAACTTCAGATACGGAGGCAAATCTCTTAAAATTAAAAGAACTGGCACATCAACTTTCAACAACAGAGCGCGAGCGCTGGGAAACGATCAAAGCGATATTTGTCAAACAAAACAAATTGGGCTTTGTGGGGCAAGATAATCAAGCAGCACAAGTTTTAAGTCAATTGATGGATTTCAATCAAAACTTAGAACACATTGCTCAAGCCATTAAAATAAAATAATAGAAGAACGACCTGAACCATACAGGTCGTTCTTCTTTTTTATACATTTACTGTCGAAAACAAACAAATTTATCGCTTCTAATTCTCTTTTATGTCAAAGCACCTTGCCCGAATAGCTGTCACGGTTTTATTCTTCTTTTTCGGTGGTATATCCGCCTCTTGGGCCTCGAGAATTCCCACAATCAAAGCGTATTTTGGTGTAAATGATTCTGCATGGGGATTTGTCTTATTATACATTTCAATCGGAACCTTGATTTCCTTGCCTTTTGCGGGAACTATCATTGCAAAATTAGGAAGTAAGCGAGCGACCTTTTATTTCTTACTTGCCTATTTTGTACTTTTGATTGGTATCGGATATTGGGACATCCTGTGGCAACTCAAGATAAACTTGATTTTTTTTGGTGTTTTTAGTAACCTGACGAATATATCCATCAACACCCAGGCCATTAATGTATCCAAACACTATAAAGGTCAAATTATAGGATCCCTTCACGGCACTTGGAGTATTGGTGGTTTTGCGGCCTCTTGGTTAGGTGCAGAAATGATTAGTAGCTATGTTCCACCCCTGCATCACTTTATTTACTTCTCTACGGTTGGGATTATTGCCTCCCTCTTCCTCTTTAAATTTTTACTCCCTGATACGATTCCCGTAGAACAGGACAAAAAACAAGAACAAAAAAAGAGGAACTGGCCCGATAAGAATTTAGCAGTCTTGGGGTTGCTTGCCTTCTTTTCGATGGTTACAGAGGGTACCATGACTGATTGGTCCAGCGAATACATGAAGCACATTGCCCTAGCGCCGATTGAGTTAGTTGGCTATGGATTAACTGCTTATATGTTTACGATGGCTAGTGGCCGTTTTATTTCCGATTATACCGTTCGAAAATACGGCGAACGCAAAACTTTGTCCGTTTGTGGATTACTAATCTTTTTAGGATTAGGTGCAGCAGTTTTATTTCCTCATGTTTACACGACCATTTTATCGTTTATGGTGGTTGGATTTGGTGTTTCCGCCGTGGTGCCCATGGTGTATCACCTTGCAGGAAATAGCAAAACTATGCCTCCACAACAAGCCTTAACTTTAGTGACAAGTATTGGTTTTATTGGTTTTTTTCTAGGTCCACCCGTAATTGGTTTTATCGCACAACAGGCCTCCTTACAAACCGCTTTTGCCCTTATTGCCTTTTTCGGATTATCCATTACCCTTTTAAATTGCTTTATCAAACTAGACAGTTCGAAATAATTTTATATATTCTCTAACAATTGAATCGCTAAACCCCATACGATTGTCTATTTTTATTTTTATATTTGATCATATTTTAAACTATCATTAATGTTTACATTTTTGCAAGCTTCACCAGATGCAATTACTACTGCCGTAACGGATTTAAACGAAGTAGTAACTCAAGAAAGTCAAATTTCGGCGTTAGATTTTGTTCTCAAAGGGGGAATTTTCATGATTCCTATTATCCTTTTGTTTATCTATACCATTTATCTATCCATTGAGCGATATTTGTATATTCGAAAACAAACAAAATACGACGCAACTGTACTTCCCAATACCCTCAACCTATTGGAAAAAGGTCAAATGGATTCTGTTGAGTTAACGTTGTCAAGAGATAATAATTCCTACACAAAAGTAATTTTAGAAGGAACACATTCAATCGGTAGACCTATTACGGAGATCGAAGCCAATATGGAGCGTTTAGCTACTATTGAGATTGGAAAAATGGAAAAGAAGATGAGTCACTTGGGATTAATCGCAGGTATTGCACCTACTTTAGGTTTCGTTGGAACCATTTTGGGGGTAATTCGTATTTTCTATAACATTAGTATTTCTGAGGATATCAGTATTGCTAATATCTCAGGAGGACTATATGAAAAAATGATCAGTAGTGGTTCGGGTCTAGTTGTAGGTATTATTGCATATGCAGCCTATCACCTATTGAACTCGTCTATTGATAATTATTTGTTGCATACACAACAAACGATTTTAGATTTTATTAATGCAATACAGCGACCAAATGGCAATCAAAAGAAATAAACGCTTTAAAGCGGAAATTGCGACTTCCTCTTTAAGTGACATTATGTTCTTCTTGCTTTTATTCTTTCTTATTTTATCGACATTAGCGAATCCCAATGTGATAAAAATGATGTTGCCCAAAGCGGCATCAAATGAAAAAACGAATAAACAGCACCTGACCATTTCAGTTACAGAAGACAAACGTTTTTTCATCAATAAGACAGAAGTCCCATACGAGGAGTTAGAACAGATGCTCTTAGCAGAACTAGGAGGTAATACAGATCAATCTGTTGTGATTCGAATTCCATTTAATTCACAGATTCAAGAACTTGTAGATGTACTGCAAATTGGTGTGAAACACAACATTAAATTTGTAATAGCTACACAAAAGCAATAAAAAAAAGGAGCGATTGAGGTCGCTCCTTTTTTTGTTTAGTTTAATTTAAACTGATATACGATTTTCCCTACTTGTCTTTCGGGTGCTTTATCATTGGGTTGCCATTTCGTTTGTAGTGCAGCAATTTTTGCTTGCTCTAATAAACAGTTGGCTGTATTGGTTGTTCCTTTTACACCGGCTCTGGCATCAACAGTTGTTCCTGCTTGGTTTACCCATACCTCAACAACAACAGTTCCGATCTCGTTACACGTGTATTTTGGAATTGCTTTTACTGTTGCGTTTCTACCCTCTAGTGAATAGCCAATTCCATCCCCTCTTCCGTTACCATGTCCATTACCTACTCCACCACCTGATCCGCTTCCTACGCCAGTACCTGTACCACTACCTACACCAGATCCGCTTCCAGTACCACTTCCAGTACCTGTGCCGTAATATCCACCATTCGTCGATAATCCACCCTGTCCACTTCCTGTTGTACCACCACCACCAGAACCATTTCCGCCGTTCATAAAACTGCTAATTGCATCCTTAGTTGTATTGGAAACATCGGGTTTAGCTGGTGTAGTCGCTTTCTTTTCTGTTGTTTCTACTTTCTTCTCTGTTGTTTTTTTAGCCACATGTTCTGTTTGCTTTTCAACAACGGGTTTTGTTTTTTTTGTTTCTTCTTTTTTAGCTACAACAACGGTCGTTTCCTCCCCTTTTTCATACGCTAAAACTTGCTCTTCTTCTACCGGTTCAGCCTTGGCTATCTGTTGTTCTTCTTCTACTACTTGCACAGGATCTGAAGAGGTCGTTAAATGATCTCCTGGTGTTCCTTCTAATGAAATAGCTACGCCATTTCCGCCACCGCCACCGCCACCAAAATTGGTGTAAGACGTATGGCTATCCATAAATTTAATGAAGAATAAAAGAAGGAAAAGCAATAGTGTAACCCCCAAGGTAATGAGGATCGAAGTTTTTTCTTCTTTTGAATATCTAAAATTCATATTAATTAATGCCTAAGATTAAAACGTTCATTATATCTAACAAATGTACTTATTTTTTTGGTTCAACTCTTTTTCTACCCTTCTTTTTAAGAAGTCATTATCACACTTCCTTTTTCCTCGTCTTTTACAACAGACAACGACAAGGGAATACGCTCTTGCAACTCATCCACATGAGAGATAATGCCTACAATACGATTTTCTTTGTGCAAGCTGCTCAACGTTTCGAAAACAATGTTTACCGATTCAGTATCCTGTGTTCCAAATCCTTCATCAATAAAGAAGAAATTCTTATTGGATTTCGAAAGGCTTTGTACACTTTCTGCCAAGGCTAAAGCCAAGGACAACGACACTTGAAAGCTCTGACCTCCAGACAGCGTTTTTACACTGCGCGATTTTCCATTGTTTAGATAATCTATAATTTCAAATTCATTGCTTTCATTTAGCTGTAAACTTAGCTGATTATTGGTCAAGCGACGAAAACGTTGATTGGCACTATTGCAAAGATTGCTCAGATAAATACTCGATACATAGTTAACGAATCCAGCGCCTTTGAACATATTATCCAGTAGATTAATATTTTTCAATCGCTTTTCCACTTGATCAAATTCATCCAACAAGATTGCTTTCTCTTTGTAATCCTGTTCCATGCGTTCAATTTCACTTGCTAAACGAACCACGACTGTTGTTTGCTCTTTCACCTGTTGATCCAAGGTTTCCACACGTTGTGTTTGCGCTTGAAATCGCACGGGATCAAAAGCGAGGGATTCTAATTTAGTCGCTAATTGTTTTACCTGATTGCGCAATACTTCGAGCTTAAGGACAAAGGCCTGAATCATTGCTCTTGTTTCTTCTATGGCAATGTTTTTAGCCAAAATCTCCTTGACAAAAATCACATCTTTCAATTGAAAGGTATGAAGCAATTGCTGAATCTGTCCTTGCAGGTTATCTTGAACTTGTGTCAATTCTGTCAAGGTCAACTGTAGATTTTTTTGTTCTGTTTCCAAAGCGGCCAAAGCAGGAACGAGTTGTTGCATGCCTTGCGTCAAGGTTTTATAGCGCTGTTCTACTGCTATAATGTGTTGTTCTTTTGTTGCTATTTCTTGCGCAATGACCTCTTTTTCACGTTGCAATAGTGCAGTAAGATTCAACAAGCGAATTTGTTTGGCTTTGGCAGCAATATCCGCATCCATTCTCGCCTGATCCAGTTCTATTTCTGCAAGCTTTGCTGTGTACAACTCCACGTTTGCACGAACACCTTCCGCTTTTTTCACTTGCTGTTGGTAGTGGTTTTCTGCTTGTTCGAGTGCTTCATTGACTTGAACAGCTTGTTTTTTCAACTCTTCCAGTTGTGCTTTGTTCCCGCTCTCAATTTCAGTCCACACAAAAGTAGCTTGCAATTGTTGCAACTGTTGTTGTTTTTCCTCTAGTTGTTGATTGATTTCCCCTTCTTGTACCAACAAGAGATGTCTTTTATCCACTAGGGCTTGAACCTCTCTTTCTCTTTGATTCAATACAAGTGCTTCTTGTCGAAGTTTTTCTTGTTTTTGTTCTAATTCAGCAAGTAAACTAGAAACATCAGCTGAAGCCAGAACAGTAGGATGTTCTAAAGCCCCACAAAGTGGACATGCTTCTCCTTCTTTTAAAGCCGTTGCATAATGTGCTAATTGCTGAGCGACGCGCAATTGATCCAATTCTTGGCTGAGCAACGATTGAATGCTCTGACTTAATTCTCTTTTTTGGGCTAGATGTAGCTGCCAGTTCTCTTCATTTATAAAATCCAAGGCATCCAATGCCTTAGTCCATTGCTGGATTTCACCCTGTACTTGTGTTTTTTTCGCTTGTCCTTCGTTTCGATTTCGCTGCAGGTGTTCCCACTCCATAAACCACTTATCCAAAGCCATCAAGCGCATGGGATCAATGCGATTGTTTTTTAATGCTTGTACTTGTTGCTCAACCGAAGCAATAATTTGTTGAATTTCTTGCAGTTCTCTTTTGGTTTGCACGACCACTTCCTTGCCTTTTCTCAAGCGTTCACCCAATGCTTTTTGTGCTTCTTCTGTCTGTTTGATGCTTAGAATCAACTGCAATTCAAGAAGTATTGCTTTTTCCTTTTCGAGGGATTCATACTGTTGCTCAACCTGTACAAATTCTTCTTTTACTTTGGTATATTGCATCTGCTTCTCTTGAAGCTCTTTTGTTTTATTAGCTAAAATCGCTTGTTTATCTACAAATTTAGCTGCTGTTTGCTCTTGTTCCTTTAATACAAATCGAAAGGACTTATCGACTTGTTCATATTGAGCTAATTCTCGTTGTTGTGATTGAATTTGGCCTTCTTGTGCTTCTAAACTGAGTAGTTCTCTTTTACTAGTTTCCAAGGTTTCGAAATCACTTTTTACGGCATTTAGCTGTTGAAAGAGTTCTTGTTCTTTTTTAAAAGTCTCCAGTAGTTGATTGAGCTGTTTTTCCTCTGATTGATGTAGCGTCTTTTTTTCTTCAATCTGCTCAATGGTCAGTAAAGTAAAGCGCTGTAACTGTCCTTGCAAATGGTCATAGCGTTGACGTGTTGTACTATATAGAGCTTTTGTTTTTCCAGATAAATCAAATCGATCTAGACCAAAAATCTCCTGCATCATTTTCGTTCTATCCCTTCCTCCTAATTCAATAAATTCTTTGAACTTACCTTGTGGGATAATAATGGTGCGTTTAAAATTTTCATAGCTCAACCCGATAACTGCTTCAACATTTAAATCGGGTAACGGAATCCACGCCTCTTCTTTCCAATGATACAAAACTGCATCTCCTCGTTTAACGTCTTCAAAACGCTTCGAATTTCGTTTAAACTCTCTGTAAATACGGTATTTTTCTTCCTTAAAATTAAAGAATTCAAAATCAATCGTCATGCGATCTGATTTTAAATTCATCATATTATATGCGCGTTTATCTTGGGCGTTTAATCGTTCACTCTCTCCATACAATCCGAAAGATATGGCTTCTAAAATAGACGATTTTCCTGAGCCTACCTTACCGAAAATGCCAAACAATCCCGCTTGAATCAATTGGGTAAAATCAATGACTTGTTTTTCTTGGTAGGAATAAAAGCCTTCTAAAGCTAGTTTAATAGGTATCATGCGTACGGTTAGTTTATAATTTCATTGAACAAATCCAGTAATTCGCTATTGGGCTCTTGTCCATTGTTTTTTTGTTTGAAGTAATCGGCAAAAAGTCCTTGGATATCTTGTTCTAAATTTACCTGTATACCTTTATTTCCCTCTGCTTGATCTTGGAGGTTCACAATGGGAATAATGGTGATAATTCCATCGTGAGCTTGGTTAATTCGCTTAATATCATCTGCTTTTAAAAAGGTATCACTAACGAGCGTTAATTCTACCAAGTGATTTGGATTTTGTTGGAGCCAATCGACAGTCTCATCAACGGAAAAAAACTTTTTACGCGTTAAAGGTCGTCCTTTTGTCAAGGCTATTTTTTGATAGGTTGCCGTTTCATTTGGAGCTACTTCCACCATCATGATATACTTTTCTTGTCCTGCCTCGCTAAAGCTATAACACAAAGGGCTACCTGCATACACAACTGGGCGATCAACTTCTCCTAGTTGATGTGCGCGATGCAAGTGACCTAAAGCGGTATATTGAATTTCCTTGGGAATACTATCGCTGTAAATCAAATCTGCATTTCCGATTTTTAATGGTTTTTCACCATCGGGTTCCTCCAGTTCTTCTCCTCCTTTTTTCATCATATACAAATGAGAAATTAAGAGGTTTACCCCTTTCTTATCACAATATTCTGTAGCCAATCCTTGCCAATTGCTCTCCAATACTTCATTTAAAGCTGTTGTTTTATCCGCGACATTCAACGCCTTTTTCAATCGCACTTCATTGGCATAAGGCGTGTGAATAATACGGATGGGAAAAGGGAGATGTGCTAACTTTAGCTCAATAAAACCTTCTACAGCATGGGTTAAGGTAAAAGCATCATTGTCCTCTAGGGGCTGAACTACCGTGTTGGGCAAGCCAACTAAAAGAATTCCACAAGCGCGGGCTAGAGGATCGGGAGCGTCAATTCGCTCAGGACTATCGTGATTTCCCGCAATAGCCAAAACAGGTCGCTGTCCGTTGCGCGTCAAACGGCGAAGCGTTTTATAAAATAGATCCTCTGCTTCAATTGGTGGATTAAATGCATCAAACAAATCACCTGCAATCAGGATGATATCTGCTCGCTGCTCGTCCGCTATACCACAGATCTCATCCAATACCTCTTTTTGCTCCTCGATTCTTGAAAAATTATCCAATCGCTTTCCTAAATGCCAATCTGCTGTGTGTAATATCTTAACTTTCATTCTATCCTTGATGTTTACCTCTCAAAGATAAAGGATAAATCAAGCAATCGCTAGCGTTTTATTTCATTTCAGTACACCAAAAGAAGGGAAATAAAATACTACTTTTGTTTTAAAACCCCCAGAAAATGAAAAAAGCAGTATTTTTAATTAGTAGTCTGTTCGCTTTACTCTCTTTTATTTCTTGTAAAAATAAAGTGGAAGAAGTCCCTCTGCTAACTAATCCAGATGAAATAAATGCGCATAAAGAGATTTTCACCTCCCTTGTCAAAACAGTATATTATGCTTTTGAACATAGCGATGCTTCTTTACTCTTTGAAAATTTAGATCAAGAATCTATTCAATACTACAACCGTTTACTTCAAAACACAAAAACAAAAAAAATACAAGGTTCTTATAGCGAAAAGAGCGATTGTATAGTGGCTCTTATGCTTCTAGAAGATGAAGAACTTCAAAAAATAGATGCGCAACAGTTCCTTCAAGTCATATTAGACTATTATAAATTACCTGAATCAGCGTCTGAATCAGACAAAGAGAACATGATTGTTAATCTCGACGACCTCGAAGTCCGTGGTCCTATAGCTACTGCACATACTTCAAAACTATATCCCCTAAAATTCATTAATGAAAACGAGCAATGGAAATTTAACATCTTAATTCGATTAGAGCGAATGAGTGAAATAACGCTGGAATTAAATAAAAATAGTAATATCACTGAAAAACAAGCCTTATTAGATATTATCCAACATGGTCACTATGAGCATAATTCTAATATAAAACGATCATTTGACGAGGTCTGGTTATTGATAAACTAATACGATTCAATCTACGATCATAATAAATCCTTTTTTATATGAGCGAATTATCTGTTGCTCATCTCCCAAAATAAAACAAACAAGAAGGGGGCCCAAAAGGTCACTCTCTTGTTTTTTATAAAACAGTAATTTCTTCTTTGATTAAAAATTCTTGCCATTAGAACGAATTTTAGACCTATAATTTGTTGTTTTTCAATTATCAGTCTTTTTTTTTTGTAAAAAACAAGTGAGCCATCGATAAAAAACGGTAAAAAAAGTAATCGCCATTTTAGCTCTATTCGCTTTATATGCATGTAAAGGCACCGAACAAAAACCAGTTGTATAGCCAACGGAAGCAGTAGAGCGCATCAATATTGCAGAAGCGGAAGCTCTTGTGGGAATATCGATCGATAATGTTCTTATTGCTTCCTCCACCACGCCATGATTCGTTACTACAACAAACGTTGATTGACGGATTGGTAAAGTGTGAGTACATAAGTAGATGGTTAAGGGTTTGTAAGGGGTTTGTAAGGGGTAACATTGGTAAAAAGGCCTAAAACCCTTGTACGTATTAACTATCCCCTTACAAACCCTTTACAAGTACTTTGCTTGTTTACTTCAAAATAATGAAATTCAGTTATTTATAGGTTTTTGTTTCGAAAAATAATGGAAAAGAACTCTTTGTTTAGGTTTTTTTTGCCTTTGAAAAAATAGAATACCACTAAGTAGGGCAATAACAAGGGGTTGCCAGTTGAGCAAAATATCTCGTGTCATCCTAACATAAACAGCGACAATCAAGACAACATTCACAAAAAAACCTCACCTAAAATTAGATGAGGTTCTATCTTGTAACGCTTATTAGACAGCTTCTTTTTTTATGTGAACTGTGAACTAAATCTCACATCCTTCAGGTCCACATGCATTGGCATCCTGATCGCCTTTCATTTCAAATTTAGGTTGGCTCTCTTCGAATGCTTGGGTAAGTGCTTCTGCAAAGGTATCAATCGGTTGTGCTCCTG
Organism: Flavobacterium sp.; assembly: GCA_030152225.1. Classification (GTDB taxonomy): domain Bacteria; phylum Bacteroidota; class Bacteroidia; order Flavobacteriales; family Flavobacteriaceae; genus Flavobacterium. The sequence continues at coordinate 14,395 of JASLHL010000183.1, forward strand.
ATATACCGTATTTTCTATCTACGACAAAGAAAGGAACACCAGAAATACCCAACGCTTGAGCTTCGTCAATATCATTTCTCACCTCTTGCGTTTGAGTTTCACTTTGCAACAAAGCGACTACCTCCTCTTTATTCAGACCGATTTCTGTTGCTAATGCTGTTAGCACCTCAAGATCACCTACATTCTTTCCTGCTGTAAAATGCGCAAAGAATAAAGCTTCTTCCATTTCATTTCCCTTGCCGTGTTGTTGTGCAAAATGAATGAGGCGGTGGGCTCTGAATGTATTTACGGGTATGGCAATATCTTGTCTAAAGTCAATTCCCACAGCTGCTCCTGCTTGTTGTAAGTGATTCATCATCCCTTCGATTTGCTCTTTGGGCATTCCTTTTCGTTTTACTAAGTATTCTACTGTTGATTCAGAAGCTCCTTCTACAGGTAAAGTAGGATCTAATTGAAAACTCTTCCACTCTACTTCAATCTTATCTTTAAAAGGCAGTTGCTCTAATGCATTTTCAAAGTGTTTCTTTCCGACATAACAAAAAGGACACATCACGTCTGACCATATTTCTACTTTCATTTCTCTACTTTTTTAAAATTAAAATAGGGGAAATCAACTACACCCCTATTTCTCAAATATACGATTTACCGCGGACTTCTACCTACACTTTTAACAGATCTGCTCACGCCTTTCGCATCAATCCACCGAATATAAAAAGGTTACCTTACAATTTGACCATTTTTAATTTAACAACGCTAATTGATATTAACATTTTTTTAATATTTTTAACCTGTAAAAATAACCTGTAACTATGAAACACCTTTACCTCTTTTTACTTTTTATACTAACGGCTATTTTATCCCATGCTCAAATAAGAAAGCAAGTCTTTTTTATCGGGAATAGCTATACGTATACAGAGAATATTCCAAGACTCATTCAGCAGATGGCGCGATCAACAGGAGACTTTCTGGACTATGAAGAACATGTTCCCGGTGGCTCCTCTTTTCAAGATCACATCTACAATGATGCGGTTACCGCCAAGATCAATAGCAAAGCTTGGGATTATGTAGTCTTACAGGAACAGAGCTTGCGCCCTGCCTTAGGCGATAACTACAGTGTACCTTATGCACGAATATTAAATGACCGCATTAAAAACTCATCTCCTTGTGCCAAAACCTTGTTTTACATGACTTGGGGACGAGAAAATGGAGAAGCAAACTTGTGTAACCAAGGGATGACTCAGATGTGTACGTACGAAGTCATGGATGATAAAATCTATGATACGTATATGTTAATGGCGTTAGATAACAGAGCGGAAGTCTCGCCAGTAGGACGCGTGTGGCGAAAAATTCGCGAACAATATCCAGCGTATAAATTGTATAGTGAAGATAAATCCCACCCATCCTTACTGGGGTCTATGGCTGCTGCTTATACCTTTTATACTGTGTTGTTTAAAAAAGATCCTACTTTAGTTCCTTACAATACAGGTATAACAGTGGAACAAGCAACAAATATCAAGCGCATTGTGAAAGAAGTTGTCTATGATGATTTTGAAAAATGGTATGTTGGCGTACACTACAACAAATCGGGATTTGAGTATGAAATTATTGATGCTCCTACAGTTCAATTCACCAATACCACCCCTAATGTAGAACGAATTAGCTGGGATTTTGGTGATGGTATTACCTCAACAGAGTCCAATCCCCAACACCGTTATGAAGAATTAGGTCAATTCACAGTAACCTTAACGGTAACAAGCTGTAATGAAACCTATACCGTACAAGATACAGTGACCATCGAAACACTAAGTATAACCTCATTTGAAGATCTTGACTTTGCAGTATACCCTAATCCTACTAGCGAATCACTCTTTGTTCAGCTTGAAAGCGAGGCGTCTTTTATGATTTTTGATAGGGCTGGTAAACAACTCAATAGCTCCGTAACCCATCAAAATGGATCCTATCAATTGGATGTGCATCACTTGGCAAAAGGGATTTACATTCTTCAAATAAAAACAGCAAAAGGGCAAGAACAAGTTAGATTTATTGTAAAATAATTGACTTATTTAAGGAAAGAAAAGAAATCATTCAATTTTTTTACCTAGTTTTACAACTGTGTATAAATTAATTATTAATTCACCTTATACATTTTTATACAGTTGTCTATTTATTACCCAACCATCAACTTTATAGAGTAAAAAAAAGGAAGCCTACGAGCTTCCTTTTTTTATGACCTAAAAACATATAAATCAATAGCAAACAACTGCTATTTCTTACTTCACCCAGGTATCTTTTCCGGCAATAAGCCCAGAGATTAACAGTGTTGCAGCCATAATTAATAAAAAGACTAAGGAATAGATCCAATCTTTAGAAAAATCAAATAATGCTCCAAAAATCGGAGGACCACAAGCGGCAATTAAATAACCGAAGGACTGAGCCATTCCCGATAACTCTGCTGACTGTACGGTACTTCTCGTACGCAAAACGAATAGCAACATTGATAAACTGAATGCTAATCCACTAGCAAGACCAATCATCACACACCAAACGACAATATACTGCGTTTGGAAAATAATAATTCCACTAATTCCCACCATAAACAGAACTCCAACCAGTAAAGCCAATAACTTTTGGTTGTTCATTTTACTTGCAATAATAGCACCGATAAAGGTCATGGGTAATTGAGCAAATTGTACATAGGATAAAATCCATCCCGAATCTTCGACAGACATGCCCCAGGTTTGCATTACTTTAGGCAACCAGGCAGCTAAACAGTAAAACAAGAGCGATTGTACTCCCATAAAAACGGTTACTGCCCAAGCTAACCCAGACTTATATAAGTTGACTGTTTGTTCTTCAATGGCGAAATCTCCCTTAACAGTATCTACTTGTTTTTTCTTTACTTGTGGAATCCAAACAAAGATAGTCACCAAAGAAAGCGCTAACCAAATACCAATAGATCCCTTCCATCCCATGCTCGTATATGAACCTAGACTAATACTAAAGCCAGCCGCTAATGCAGCCGTTAAATTCATAGCGACAGAATAAATTCCCATCATACTGCCCACCTTGTGTGGAAAGTTGTTCTTAATAAAAGCGGGCATTAATACATTACCCACTGTAATTGCTGTTCCCACTAGAGCGGCACCTAAAAACAGGGAAACAATATTTCCCAATGGACGGATAAACAAGCCGATGCTCAATAAAACCAAGGAGATCAACAAGACCATTTCCATACCATACTTGCGAGAAAATTTAGGAACTAATCCCGATAACAGCGCAAAGGCCATCAACGGTATGGTGGTAACCAAACCTGCTGTTGTATTCGATAAAGCCAGTGATTTGCTAATTTCCCCAATTACTGGACCAACTGCAGTTAATGGAGCACGAAGGTTAGACGCAATAAAAATAACGCCTAAGAGCATGAGTATTTCTTTCGCTTTTGACACCTTTACCACTCCCTTATCATCTGAATGATTCATTTTTTATTTTTTGAGTTTGTTTTTAAAGCACAAAATTATAAGGAATTAAATGATTATATTCGCCATATATCAAAACTAAAACGACAAGTATGAATGGACCTGAATTAGTGGATCAAGTCAAAAAAAACGGTTTTGTTTGGCATGCGGAAAATTGGAAACACAACAATGAATTTCACCATCATCACAAGGCTCAATTGGTCTTTGTTGATTCGGGCTATCAATACTTGCATACGACGGACAATCAGTTTTTATTGCCCCAACATCACGCCGCTTGGATTCCATCCAACGTGCCACATAAAACAACAGCTGCTTCAGAATCTGTATCATTGCGTACCTTGTATTTCAATACGGATGGCATGCCTCCATTTTACGATGACCTCTACTTATTCTCAGTTCCCCCTGTACTACGTGAAATGATCATGTACACCGAAAAATGGTCGTTGAATATGGAGTATCGTCAAAGTGAACAAACCTTTTTACTGGCTATTTTAGAGGAATTACCTTCGTTTATTCAAGAATCTATTCCCTTGATTACTCCCGTTCCCAAATCGGCAAATTTAATTGCAGTAACCGCTTTTATTCACCAAGCCTATGGAGCGCCAATTTCTATTGACGATTTAGCTACCAAGGGATTTGTCAGCGTGCGAACCTTAGAACGACAATTTAAAAAAGAAACGGGCATTAGTCTTGCGAAGTACATTCAGATGGTGCGCATCATCAAATCACTGGAATTGCTCAGTGAGGGAGAATTAAACATAAGTGAGATTGCCTTTCGCGTGGGATATAGCAGCGCACAGTCCTACAGCAATGTATTTATGAAATTGTTGGGTAAACGCCCCAGTGCGTATTTTGAACCCCTTGTGAAATAGAGATAAAAAAAAGCCAACGAAATCGTTGGCTTTTTATATGTACTAGTTTTCTACAGGTAAGAAATTATATTCTTTTGCGTAGAATAACATTTGTTCTTCAAATGTTTTAGGCTGTTTAATTACGTAATCTGTAACTTCCCCTTTGTCATTCGTTACAGGAACAATATAAGGGTTTACAAATCCTCTATAAGGAGCCGAATTAAATTTCGAGTTGCGTTCCAATACTTCTTTGTGAATCGCTTGATCTACTTTTACTCCGTAGTTTTCTACCAATTGTTTTGCCGCTTTGTAATCACCTTCAGATTTGATGCGTTGCGTTTCTTTTAGTAATTCTCCGAATAAAGCATGTAATTTTTCATAATCCGTAATGTTGAAATACGTTTTTCCATCGCGAACTACTTTTTCAATCACATTGTCTTTCTTTCCTTTTTCAAAAACCCATGCACTTACCCATTGGCGGTTTCTCATGTGAGCTTCTTCAATATCAGCCCCTGGTTCTAAGCGCACCAATTGCGTCATTAAACCATTTCGGATATAGCCATCATAGGCTGCCATACCAACTGCTTTCCAGTCTTCTACTAGTCCTATTTCTTGTAATTTAGGATTGTATAAGTAGAATAAACCAACTAAATCTGCACGTCCTTCTTCTAAAGTAGAAGCGTAACTTTTTAGGGTTTCTTTTGGTTGACCAATTCCAGGGTTAATTTGTCCGGAAGCATGTCCAATTACTTCGTGTAAAGCCGTATGTAATTTATCTGCTAACTCGCCGTATTTTTCTTCTAATTGCACTTCCTCCTCATCGTGAGCAAATTCTTTCAATTTACTAGATCCACCTGCGTGATTATACGAATCAATGATATTTCCTAACGAAATTGATTTCGACCCATGTTCTGCTCTAATCCAATCCGCATTAGGCAAATTCACTCCAATTGGTGTAGAAGGAGAAGAATCTCCAGATTCTGAAGCTACAATTACCGTTTTATACGTAACTCCTGTTACATTTTTCTTTTTGTGCTCTGGCATCAAAGGAGAATTATCTTCAAACCATTGTGCTTCTTTAGAAAGTACTTCCATCTTTTTAGACATATCAAAGTCTTTGATTTGTACCACACTTTCATAGGATCCTTTATGTCCTAATGGATCGTTGTATACTTCAATAAATCCATTGTTGTAATCAATATTTCCTTCTGTTGCTTCTACCCAAGCTACGTTGTAGTCATCCCATGTTTTTAGGTCTCCCGTTTGGTAGTATTTGATAAGTAGTTTTAAAGCATCCGCTTGTTTTTGGTTTTCAGCTACAGTTACTGCTTTTTCTAACCAGTAGATAATTTTGTCGATAGCTGGTCCATACATACCACCGCTTTTCCAAACTTTCTCTACTAATTTTCCATTTTCTTTTACCACTTTAGAATTTAACCCTGTCGAAAGTGGACGCAAAGGATCTGGACTTTTCATGTTGTTGTAAAAAGCTTCTACTTCTGCTTCTGAGATTCCCTCCCCATAGAAGTTTACAGCTGATCCTTCTACTAAGCCTTTCGCTAGATCTAAATTTACTTTCTTATTATCCACATCATTGAACAAAATGTCCACAACACCAGCTTCTAATGTTGTTTTCGTTTCAGCTAACAACGTTTCGAAATACACTTTATCAAAAGCAGGTTTGATTTTATCATTGGAATAGTGGTGGTGAATTCCGTTGGAGAACCACACGCGTTTTACATACACTACGAAGTTTTTCCAGTCTTCGGTTTCTTTATCGCCAGCAAAATTCACATAGATACTTTCTAACGCTTGACGGATTTTTAAGTTGTGTTTGTAGTTTTGGTCCCAGATCATATCGCGTCCTGCGTATCCAGCTTGACTCAAATAGTACACCAATTCTTTTTCTTTTAGCGTCAAATCTTCCCATCCCGGAATTTGATAGCGCAATACTTCAATATCAGCAAATTGATCGACACTAAATTCGAAATTCTCTATTGCTTCCGCTGTTTTATCCGCTTCTTTTTCTTTGTTTTTACCGCATGATAATGCCATTGCCGAAGCCAATACAATACATGCCATTGTGTTTAATTTCATAAGTAATGCTTTATTCGTCTTTCAACAAATATATAAAATATGGGTATACACCGTATCTTTTCTATCCGTCAAAAAAAACTATTTCTATTTTTATCCTCCTATTTCTTTAAATAATCATCAGTAAAATGACTATCTGCACTTGGATTATTAAATTTTTCACGGTTGTAATCGTTGGATTTATTTCGGGGAATAGACAGCGAATGCCAAGCTTCGTTTTTAATGAGCTTACCAATGTAAACAATTTGTCCAATGTGATAGGGATAATGTGCCAATTGACGATAGAGTGCTTCTCCGACGGTATGGTCTTGATTTCTAATTTTAACTATTGCGTCAATGTTTTCGGTGGTAATGGAATCCAATACTTCAAATAGGATGCTCCATCCTTTCTCCCAATTGGTTATTAATTCATG
>JASLHL010000201.1 GCA_030152225.1 Flavobacterium sp.
TTAAAAAGTCAAATGTCGATACGAAAGAGGCGCTTCGCAAACTACAAGATACAGATGAAGAGCTAGAAGAGTTCCGCAAATTGTCTTTAGAGCGCGAACAAAAAATCAGAAGACAACTTCAAGATGAAATCAACAAAAACAAAGTGGAATAATGTTATATACTGCGTATAAACTAAAAAAGTCGTAAAGCACTAACTTTACGACTTTTTTTATGTTTTTATTCTTCGTGAAAAGCAATGATTGGTACATGCTTGTGATAGCTTAATTTTTTGGTCATACTCGAAGTGAACAATTTATCTAAGAAACTTCTATTTCGCTTCACTGATACAAGAAGGTCAATATTTTCGCGATCTAAGAAAGAGAAGATTTCTTTTTCTACATCTTTTCCTTCTACCAAAGTAAACGTAATTGGATTTCCATCGTAGTATTCTAACCAGCTTTCTACCACTTCTTGATTTACTTTTTCCACGTCTTCAATCACGTGAATACACTTGATTGTTGCATCATATCCTTTTGCAATTTTCACTAATTTATCCAATACGATTTTGTCGCTTGTATTGAATAAGGTAGAGAAAGCGATAGAATTGATTCCGTTAAACACAGCGTCATGCGGTACACTTAATACAGGAGCTTTCAAGGAGTTAATAGCATTAACGGTATTGGATCCTAGTAGTTTTCTATCCCAACCTGAGTTTCCATTTGTCCCCATTACCACCAAATCAATTTCTTCCTCTTCTACTCTTTTCTTTAGAATGGTATTCAAGAACCCCTCTTCTAAGATGAAATGCATTGGCACGTGATCTAAATTGTTTTCTTTGGCAATATCGCGGATAAATGGCACCTGATCTTTAAAGTTCTCGAAGTTACTCAATTCGATTGATTTGTAAACATCTTGAACCATTACGGGATTTGCAGTTGCAGAAATAACAGGCATCTCATACGCATGCAGTACAAAAAGTGTTGCGTTTTGGCTTTCAGCCATTTTTAAGGCGTAGATTAAAGCGTTATTTGCTGTTTCCGAAAAGTCCGTTGGAAAAAGTATTTTTTTCATAGTAGCGTAAATTTTGATTTTTATAAAGGTACGCAATTAAGATTAAGTTTTTAGTTTCCAGTCGCCAAAAAATAGCGGTTCTCCTTTTTTATTTATTCTCTTTCTCTATGTTATCTCCTAGCTAAGTCTCACCCCCTAGGTCATTCACGTCCACCATTTATCTTCCCCGCTGAGATTGCTCAATAAGTATTATCTTTGTCCCTTATTATAGAGGTATACCATGATATTACAAGATACTATTGTCGCCTTAGCAACTCCTTCGGGAGCAGGTGCCATTGCCATTATACGCGTATCGGGAAAAGACGCCATTACTTTGGTAAACGGCATCTTTAAATCGATCAAAAACAAAGATTTAACCAAACAAAAAACGCATACTCTACACCTGGGGCATATTGTGGATGGAGAGCGCATGCTCGATCAGGTATTGGTTTCTGTTTTTAAAGGTCCGAATTCCTATACAGGAGAAGATACGATTGAGGTTTCGTGTCACGGTTCGACCTTCATTCAACAGCAAATCATCCAACTTTGTCTACGCCATGGAGCAAAGATGGCGCAACCGGGCGAATTTACCATGCGCGCTTTCTTAAATGGCAAGCTCGATTTGTCACAGGCAGAAGCTGTAGCGGATTTAATCGCCTCTGATAACGAGGCGAGTCACCAAATTGCCATGCAGCAAATGCGCGGGGGATTCTCCAATGAGATCGCCCTACTCCGTGAGCAATTACTCAACTTTGCTTCGCTAATCGAACTGGAATTGGATTTCTCCGAAGAGGATGTGGAATTTGCAGATCGCACTCAATTTAAAGCTCTTGTAGAGCGTATTGAGTTTGTACTCAAACGCCTTATCGACTCCTTTGCCGTTGGAAATGTCATCAAAAACGGGATTCCCGTGGCTATTGTAGGGGAACCCAATGTAGGGAAATCGACCTTACTCAATGCCTTACTAAACGAGGAACGCGCGATCGTTTCCGATATTGCAGGAACAACCCGTGATACGATTGAGGATGAGTTAGTCATCGACGGTATCGGCTTCCGCTTTATCGATACAGCAGGAATCCGCGATACGAAAGACGTGGTGGAAAGTATCGGTATTCAAAAGACCTTTGAGAAAATCGAAGCGGCTCAAGTGGTGATCTACTTGATCGATGGTGGCAAATTAACGGATCAGTCGATCGAACAAATCAACGTTGAGCTGGAAAAACTAAAAAACAAATATCCACTCAAACCGCTATTGGTGGTGTGCAACAAACAAGATTTGCTCACTGCGGACCAAATTGCCTTGTTTCAATCGCAAATCGACAATCTGATGTTGATGTCGGCCAAAGCAAACCTCGGTATTGAAGAGCTGAAACAAACGCTATTGGGCTTTGTAAACACCGGTGCCCTCCGCAATAATGAAACCATCGTAACCAATGCCCGCCACTACGATTCCCTCCTCAAAGCACTTGAGGAAATCGAAAAGGTGAAATGGGGATTGCAAACGAATCTATCTGCCGATCTTATGGCTATCGATATCCGCCAAGCGCTCTACTTCTTCGGAGAAATCACCGGACAAGTGACTAATGATGAGCTGTTGGGGAATATTTTTGCTAATTTTTGTATCGGTAAATAAGTTACGTTTCCGTTGTTAAGATATACTTTCTTTTAATTGACTATCAGCAAATTAACACTGATAGTCTTTTCTTTTACGTTCTTTTCTTAGTATATTCGTTGCTACAAATTCATCACATATTTTAGATATGTAGCAAATGTCATCACATAATGAAAATCACACTAAGAGAACGTCTATTACCCAGTGGTAAGATTAACCTATCTATCGAATACTATAAAGGTACCATACTCCAACCGAACGGCAAACGCAAAACGGTTAGAGATTATGAAAACTTAAAGCTATTCTTACACAGCGAACCTAAAAATCCTAGTGAAAGAAAAGAGAATAAAGAAACCCTGGCACTTGCCAAACAAATCTTAGCTATTCGAGAAGCGGAGTTTTACCAAGGTCGCTTTGAACTAAAGAATACGACTAAAGGTAAAATCCCCTTTTTAGACTACTTTCAGGAGAAAACGGAGGAGAAATCCGATAGTCC
>JASLHL010000164.1 GCA_030152225.1 Flavobacterium sp.
GGTGGAGTTTTTTCGGGTTTTAAAAAGTACGAAGTTATACTTTTAGAACAGTATAAAATACTTCCCACAGAAGAGCTGACTTATCATCTTCCAGAAGAGAAAATGGTAAAAGAAGTGAAGACAGCGGAATTAGCAGTAATACCATTTACAGGGAAAACCTATATTGGTTTTAAACAAGCCTTAGGTGCAAGAGAATCGAATGGCTTGTATCGAATTGTCAACTCGTATGGCTACATCGGAAAATACCAATTCGGAAGGTTAGCTCTAAGATCAATAGGAATTTTTGATTCTGAAGAGTTTTTGAATGATCCGCTATTACAAGAAAAAGCATTTGATGCTTTAATAGCTAAAAACAAATGGATTCTACGCAACGAGATTAAATCGTATGAAGGTCGTAGAATTGATGGGATCAGAATCACAGAGTCAGGGATACTGGCCGCTGCTCATTTAGGAGGAGCTGGATCTGTGAGAAAATATTTGAAAAGTAATGGAGCTAATTCATTTAGCGATGGATTTGGAACGTCAATCAAAACCTACTTGAAAAAGTTTAGTGGATATGATGTTTCAGAGATTGATCCAGAGAAGAATGCATTAGTCATGCTGTAAAAAGTAAAAGCTGTCTGAACTAACAGACAGCTTTTTTTTATTTGGTAGAGTAAAATTAATTCCTACCTTTACACCGTAAAAATAACAGAAATGAATTTTAAACATACAAACAATTGGTGGTGGAGCAACTTACGTCAAGACGTCGTGAGCTGTCCTGCTATTGGTATGTATGAAGAAAAAATATAAGGAAACGAGTATATTATTCCTACACCTCTAAGGGCTTGTCATCACGACAAGCCCTTTTTTTATGCCCAAAAATTAAAAAATAAACGAATTAATTAATCAAACTCAACATGAAGTATCAAGTCAACCAAGCCGGATTTTATGGCGATTTTGGTGGGGCATTTATCCCGCCAGCATTACAGCCCATTGTAACAGAACTACAAGAGAACTATGTAGAAATAATGAATGAGCCTGCTTTTCAAGCGGAGTATCAAAAGCTTCTGGCCGATTATGTAGGTCGACCAACGCCTCTGTATTATGCAGAGCGTTTATCCGCTTTGTATCAGACCAAAGTGTATTTGAAAAGAGAAGATTTATGTCACACCGGTGCACATAAGATCAACAATACTATTGGTCAAGTACTACTAGCAAAACGCTTGGGTAAAAAGAAGATTATTGCCGAAACAGGCGCTGGACAACACGGCGTAGCTACAGCAACCGTATGTGCGTTAGCTGGATTAGAATGTGTGGTATTTATGGGAGCAACCGATATTGAACGTCAAGCACCCAATGTAGCGCGTATGAAGATGTTAGGTGCTGAGGTTCGCGCTGCCAAAACAGGAACACAGACTTTAAAAGAAGCAGTAGATGAAGCTTTGCTTTACTGGATTGAAAATCCAACGGATACCTATTACTTAATCGGATCTGTTGTAGGACCTCATCCGTATCCCGATATGGTAGGGCGTTTTCAATCAGTGATCTCCAAAGAAATTCAACAGCAATTGAGAGAGAAAGAGGGCGTAGATCAACCGAACTATGTTATTGCTAGTGTTGGTGGTGGAAGTAATGCCACAGGTGCTTTCTATGCCTTTTTAGAAGATCCTAGTGTGAAGTTGATCGTTGCAGAAGGAGGGGGTATGGGAGCAACCACGACACAAACGGCAGCTACATCCTTTATCGGAAAGCCTGGCGTACTTCACGGAAGCAAAACCTTATTTATGCAAGATGAAGCAGGAGAACCACTGGAAGCCTATTCTATTTCGGCAGGGTTAGATTATCCCGGTTTTGGTCCGCTATTCGCCTTGATGAAACAAGAAGATCGCGCAGAATTCTTTGCGATTAAAGATGCAGAAGCGATGGAAGCAGGATTGGAACTGTGTAAGCTAGAGGGAATTATTCCAGCGATCGAAAGTTCACACGCCCTCGCAGCACTCAAACACAAAACGTTTTTGCCAACTGATATTGTAGTCGTAAACCTTTCCGGTAGGGGGGATAAGGATTTACAAAATTACACCCACTACTTTCAGTTGTAGTTTTTTCAGGAAAAGCCTAGCAATACTGCTGGGCTTTTTTACACCTATATATATAAGGAGTACAAAAAAATAAACTTTGTTTCTTTTGCCGCTGATCTCCTTAAAAATATCCCCATCTAAAACAAACAAATACTATATTTGCACCTGTTTTAATAAAATACAATATGATAACAGTTAATGATGTTGCCGTCCAATTTGGTAGTACAACGCTTTTTAGTGGTGTGAGTTTCTCCATTAATGAAAATGACAAAATTGCCTTAATGGGAAAAAACGGGGCGGGTAAATCTACCTTATTAAAAATTGTGGCAGGTGAAAATAAACCTTCTTCAGGGGTTGTTGCAGCACCAAAAGAAGCGGTGATAGCCTATTTGCCTCAGCATTTATTAACGGCTGATGATTGTACTGTTTTTGAAGAAACATCCAAAGCCTTTGCTCAGATTTTCGCCATGAAGAATGAAATTGAGCAAATCAACGAAGAGTTAACGGTACGTACCGATTACGAAAGTGATGCCTATATGAAACTCATCGAACGCGTATCGGAATTGAGTGAGAAGTTTTATTCGATAGAAGAAGTAAACTACGAAGCAGAGGTCGAAAAAGTATTAAAAGGATTGGGATTCCTACGCGAAGATTTTACTCGACCAACCGCTGAATTTAGTGGAGGGTGGAGAATGCGTATCGAATTAGCAAAGATTCTATTGCAAAAACCCGATTTGATTTTATTGGATGAGCCAACCAATCACATGGATATCGAGAGTATCCAATGGTTAGAGGATTTCTTATTGACACAAGCCAAAGCTGTCATGGTAATTTCCCATGACCGTGCATTTGTTGACAATATTACCAATCGTACTATTGAAGTAACGATGGGAAAAATCTACGATTACAAAGCGAAATATTCAGATTATTTGGTTTTGCGTCAAGATCGTAGAGCGCATCAGTTGAAGGCATATGAAGAACAACAAAAAATGATTGCCGAAACAACCGAATTTATTGAGCGTTTTAAAGGAACCTATTCCAAAACATTGCAAGTACAATCGCGCGTTAAAATGTTGGAGAAATTGGAAATTATCGAAGTAGACGAAGTTGATAATTCTGCACTTCGCCTGAAGTTTCCGCCAGCTGCGCGTTCAGGGCAATATCCAGTAACGGTGACCGAAATGGGGAAAACTTACGGCGATCACGTGGTGTTTAAAGATGCTAATATGGTGATAGAGCGCGGACAAAAAGTGGCGTTTGTAGGGAAAAATGGAGAGGGGAAATCAACGATGATCAAGGCGATCATGGGAGAGATTGACTATGTGGGATCAATCGAATTAGGACACAATAGTCAAGTGGGATATTTCGCGCAAAATCAAGCGTCTCTACTCGATGGTGATTTGACGATTTTCGAAACCGTAGATCGCATTGCAGAAGGGGATATTCGCACGCAAATTAAAAATATATTGGGTGCTTTTATGTTCTCTGGAGACGATATTCAAAAGAAAGTAAAAGTCCTTTCTGGAGGAGAGAAAACAAGATTAGCCATGGTGAAGTTATTGTTAGAACCTTATAACTTGCTTATTCTTGATGAGCCGACCAACCACTTGGATATGAAAACCAAAGATATCATTAAAGCGGCATTGAAAGATTTTGAAGGAACGGTAATCTTAGTGTCTCACGACCGTGATTTCTTAGATGGTCTGGCTGAAAAAGTATTTGAATTCGGCAATAAACGAGTGAAAGAACACTTTGAAGATATCAAAGGATTCTTAGCGCATAAGAAAATGGAAAGCTTACGCGATATTGAAAAATAAGAGGAAAATAAGTGTTTCCTGAAAATTCCCTTCTTTTAAAAAATCTTGGCATGTGTTTTGCGAGTTTTTTGAAGAAGGGATTTTTTTATGCCATCATTATTAAAATTTATTGAAAGAGAAGTCGTATTTCATCCTTGATAATTCTTTTGCAGTTCAAGGATAGTGTTATATTTGTAAAACGATTAAAAATAGTGCTTTATAAAGTGAAAAAGATTGTATATTTATTGAAGCATTTATGTGTAATTAACAACATTAAGTGAATGAAAAGAATAAACTTGAAACGTTTTTTTCTACTTATCGGGGGGCCTTTATTTTGCTTTTCTATTTCAACTACGAGCTACGGTCAAAGTTTGTCTTTTTCCGAGGCTATGCGTGTGATGAACGAGGAAAATAGCTTGATTAAAGCGATGGAAAAACAAGAAGAAGTGCACCAATATGAATGGAAGGCTATGAAAGGTTTGCGTTCGCCAACAGTAAAAGCTTTCGGAATGGGACTCTATATGGATCGTTCGTTGGGCTTGGACTTTAATGGTCTGCGAAACCAAGTAGGGGATTTCGTTCATCTACCCAATGCAGAGGTATTGGGAAACTGGTCGGTTGACTTCAATAAAAGAGATATGGCTTTTGGAGGATTCATGGCGACATGGCCTATTTTTACAGGCGGAAAGATTAATGCCGCAGTGAAAGCTGGAAAACTAAAAAGCGAAATAGGCGAGAAAGAGTTGGAACAAACCAAAGACAAGTTAATATCTGAACTTGTGGTTCGTTATTATACAGTTAAGCTAGCTGAACGTGCATTAACCGTGCGTCAAGATGTTTTGGAAGGAATGAAAAAGCATCAAGATGATGCACTGAAGTTAGAAGAACACGGGATGATTGCACCGGTTCAACGCATGGCTGCCGATGTTGCAGTATCCGATGCTAGCCGAGAATTGGACGCCGCAAAAAAAGATGCCACTTTAGCGCGTTTGGCGTTGGCAAATACCATGGAAGTAGAAGAGGTAAGCGCTGATTTGAGTAGCGATTTCTTTGTGCTCTCGGAGTTGGAAGCCTTAGACTATTACCAAGTATCAGCAGAAGAACACTATCCTGCATTACAAAAATTGAGCTTGCAAAAAGAATTAGCCACACAAGGGATTAAAGCAAAACAATCGGCAAATTATCCAACGGTAGTGGCCTTTGGTCAAACAGTACTGGCTCATAATAATCCCATCAGTGGGTTGGACGTGCTCTATGACAACAATAAACCTTGGACTGTGGGTGTGGGAGTTACCTATACCTTATTTGAAGGATTGAGAAATAGAAATGAAATCAAAGCAGCCAAAGCTACCCGTGAAAGTGTTGCCTTATTTGAAGAGAAAGCAAAATCCGATATCAAGATGTTGGTAGCGAAATTGTATCAAGATATTCAAAAACAGCAAGAACAAATAGATAACTTAACCACGCAAGAAACAATGGCAACCGAATATTTACGCGTACGCAATAAGGCGTTTATCGAAGGGTTCGCCACTTCAACAGAAGTAGTGGATGCTGAATTGAATTTATCTGCAGTAAAATTAAAGAAACTTCAGGCGCATTTTTACTATGTGTCTAATTTAGCTTCCCTATTTGAATACACCGGTTTAAGTAATGAGTTTGTCCAATTTGCAAAATAATTTGAAGGTAAGATGAAAAATAAAGTAATAAGTGCAATAGTAGGAATTGTCGTAGTTGTTGTGGTTTTCGCTCTATCGATTTGGTATATGAGTGCACCACAGGAAAGCTATATTCAAGGACAGGTTGATGCTACGCAAATCAATGTATCGTCAAAAATTCCGGGTAGGATTGATACTATTTTAGTCAAAGAAGGGGATCAAGTACAAGCAGGACAAGTGTTAGTTCAGATCAGTACCCCAGAGATCGATGCAAAATTACAACAAGTAGAGGCATTGCGTGCTGCGGCATTAGCGCAAGATGCAAAAGCCAATACAGGTGCGAGAAAAGAAGAAGTTCAGGCAGCGTACAACATGTGGCAACAAGCGAAAGCAGGAGCTGAATTTGCACAAAAAACCTATACTAGAGTTGAAAACCTATACAGAGAAAAAGTAATTCCCGCCCAGCAAAAGGATGAAGCTTATGCCAAGTATATTGCGGCTCAAGAAGTAGAAAAAGCAGCAAGCGCAACCTATCAAATGGCCAAAAGCGGTGCGCGAACAGAAGATAAAGCAGCAGCTTTAGCTGTTGTAAATCAAGCAAAAGGTGCGGTTGAAGAAGTCCTAATCTACAAAGGAGAAGGAGAAGTGAAATCGCCACAAGCAGGAGAAGTTTATACCATTATGCCCAACAAAGGGGAGATTGTTAATTCAGGCTATCCCATTGTCAATCTAGTGGATTTAACAGATATCTGGGTGAACTTTAATATTCGTGAGGATTTGATGCATAAATTCAAAATGAATACGAAGTTCCAGGCTATCGTTCCCGCTTTAGGCAATCAAGAAATTGAATTAGAAGTACACTATATTGCAGTACAAGGGGATTATGCCACTTGGAGTGCTACCAAAGCAAAAGGTGATTTTGATATGAAAACATTCTTAATCAAGGCGTATCCAACCCAAAAAGTGGAAGGATTACGACCCGGAATGAGTGCTTTAGTAGTAGAAAGTAGTTTGAAGTAAAAGATAATAGAACGTGAGTAAAGGTTTGCTATCCCTAGTCAAAGAAGAGTTTAAGCGCATGCTGACAACGCCGCGAATTTTGGTGTTGATCTTGGGCATTCCCTTGATGCTGTTTTTTTACTACGGGGCTTTGTTACAAGAAGGTGTTTCTCGAGACTTACCTGTCACAATACTCGATTTAGATAAAAGTAGTACTTCACGTAAACTGGCTAGTTTTATTGATGCTAGCTCCGCTATGCACATTGTTTATGAAGTAAACGATGAGTTGGAGGGACAAAAAACGGTGCGTAGAGGTGATTCTTTTGCGTTGATTATCATTCCAAAAGACTTTCAAAAAAACGTGCAGAAAGGAGTGAAGACCAATGTAACATGTTATTACAATGGACAGTATTTACTGCCTGCGGGTTTAATTCAACGTGATTTTCAAACTGCGGCGGGATACTTAGCTGCTGGAGTTCGAACCATATCGCTAGAGCAAGGAGGACTAACACCTGATCAAGCCTTGGTTTCTGTTGCACCAATCAAGGTAGAGGAACATGTGTTGTTTAATCCTTATACTAGCTATGAATACTACTTGGGATTGGCCTTTATGCCAATGGCCTTGCAAATCATTATGCTAGTTGTCTCTATTTACGTTTTTGGTGTTGATTTAAAATACAGAAAAGGACAAGAATTATTAGAACGCGCGAATAATAAGGTATGGGTCGTGGCATTGGCCAAGATCTTACCCTACTCTTTGGTGTTTTTGGTCTTGGGTTTCTATATGAATACCTATGTGTTTTACAAGTTGAGTATGCCTTTAAAAGGTAATTTTTGGATGCTCAATTTATTTTTCTTTTTGTTTATGATCGTCTGTCAAAGTATGGGATTCTTTCTTGCATCTGTGATGAATAGCTTGAGAATCGCCCTAACTATTGGAGGAGCTTATGCCGCAGTAGCGTTTTCTTTTGCTGGATATACGTTTCCACCTGAGGGAATGAGTGGTTTTGTACGTGGAGTAAATTACGTATTTCCCTTCCATTCCTATATGCGATTTGTGGTGAACTACGCCATTCGAGGTATTTCATTTAATGCAGAACAAGCGGGCTATTTAATTGCCTTTGCTATTTTTATTTGCATGGGATTAATCGGTTTACCGTTTTACTATAAAAAATTACAGAAAGGAGGCTATGATGCTTAGAGGACTAATCGACAATTGCGCTTTGATTCTTGAGTCGTGTAAACGAGAAATCAAAATGATTTTTAAAGACTCAGCCATTGTAATTACCTATCTGGTGTGTGTGCTACTTGTGGCTTTTGTATATTCGTACGTCTATTCCAAAGAAGTGATTACGGAATTGCCTGTGGCGATCGTCAACCAAGATGACTCAAAGATGAGCCATCAAATCGATCGCATGTTGGATGCTACGCCTCAGTTGCGCATAGCGATGCGAACTGCGAGTATGGATTTGGCTCAGGATGCATTTTATCAAGAAAAGATAAAGGGAATTATTGTGATTCCCGAGCATTTTGCTCGAGATTTACAGAAGGGAATTGTTCCGACGATTGGTGCTTATTGTGATGCCTCTTATATGTTATACTATAAACAAACACTTGGAGCAGTCATGGTAACGGCAGGAACCTTAGGTGGTCAGGTTGAAGTAAATAAAATGATGGCTGGAGGAGTTCCCATGAAACAAGCTGCTGCAAGTCGACGACCTTTTGATGTAACAGCCAAACCGCTGTTTAATATCAATGGAGGGTATGCGACTTTTTTAATGCCTGCTGTGTTTTTGATTGCCGTTCAAACGTTACAATTGAATGGGATGGGAATATTAGCTGGAACGTTGCGCGAACGTAAACAATTCTCAGCAGCCTTTGCTTTTGCTCAAGGGCGATTTTCCAACTTCTTTTTGACAATAGGACGAAGCTTGGCCTATTTGATCCTATCCATGCTGATGATGTTGATTGTGTTAGGTTTTGTGATGCATGTATTTACGTTTCCACAACGCGGTCATGTTGGAGAGGTTGTGTTGTTTTTAGTTCCGTTTTTGTTGTCTGTTACTTTTTTAGGGATGACATTGGCGAATTTCTTTAAACACCGAGAAGATTCGATTATGACGATTACCCTTTTTTCCATTCCAACCTTGTTGATGACGGGATTATCCTGGCCAACAACCGCATTTCCAACGGCAATTAAAGTGGTGTCTTTTTTCGTCCCCTCCACCATTGGAACTAAAGGTTTTGTTGCTTTGACGCAATTTGGTGCATCTTTACG
Source organism: Flavobacterium sp. (assembly GCA_030152225.1). Classification (GTDB taxonomy): domain Bacteria; phylum Bacteroidota; class Bacteroidia; order Flavobacteriales; family Flavobacteriaceae; genus Flavobacterium. The sequence continues at coordinate 8,789 of JASLHL010000164.1, forward strand.
CGACATTAGTGATTTGTTTATGCAAATGTGGTTGGTGTGTTTATTCTATTTTATGTTGGCCGTTTGGACCAATTGGCGCTTGAGAAATAAGGAAAGTATTCCAAATGAAATATAAAAAAAATAGGATCCTCAGGATCCTATTTTTTTATGGTCAATTGATAGATTGAAGTGGGCAAATCTGGATTATCAGGATCTGTACACAATAAAAAGGTCACTTCTTTTTTAGCGTTTTTGTAAACGGTAATACCTTCAAATTTTTGATCTGCACTAATGATTTTTGTCTTTTCAACTTTCATTTTTTTAAGGTTGAGCTTACCGACCAGTGAACCTTTAATCTCGCCATCTGCATAGGTAGAGTCGGAATCTTCAGCCGTAGCGATAAAGTAAATCGAATCATCTACGAGAACTGCATCAGTAAATCCCGCTTGTATCTGATCTATTCGTGGTAGCTTGATGGGGGTATAGGTAATTCTGAAATTGTCTAAAATGCTTTCTCCCGTTACGGTGAATACGCCATTTTGCTGCTTAGGTCCATTGCCACGATTAAAAAAGTACCAAGTTTCTTGGTCAAAAACGACGCCTTCAATATTAAAATCTTCGTGCTCTAAATGAGCAAAAGCCATCATGGATTCATATAATACATCCAACGATTGTTTACTCACAGGCTCATTGGTCAATTGATGTACCTCATAGAGCGCATTACGGTTGGGCTTAGAACCTGAGCCTGATCCAAATAAATAGTAGTTAATTCCATCAAAAGCCATCGATTCTAAATCGGGTTTATCCGCTTTGGCGATGTTTTCCTGCCCAATGTAATCTTCGGTAATTGCCGTTTTATAGAGCTGTTTGGATGGAATATCATAGTGATAGAGGTAGGTACTATCATCGGCAATAAGATGCAATTTATCTTCTGCATAGTACAAACCAGATGCTGCACTTAAACCAATAATGTGATACAAAAATTCTAAAGTCATTTTTTTCATGGTTACCTGAATTGAATTTTATAAATTTAATACATACGAATTACTTAACGAATAAAATTGACATGAGTTTTGAACAGAAATACAAAGTTATTGGAAAGACGAAACTAAAAAAGTTGAGTACAATACCCGATTTTGAGATGAGTCCTAAAAAGGCGATTCGAAAATTAGAGGAATTAAGTAGGCATTTAGCTAAGTTTCAGGAATTAATGTATGCGCATAACCGCTATAGTTTTTTGATTTGTATTCAGGGCATGGATACTGCAGGAAAAGACAGCTTAATTCGCGAGGTATTCAAGTCAATCAACGCAAGAGGGGTAGTGGTTCAGAGCTTCAAAAAACCAACGTCAACAGAATTAGAACACGATTATTTGTGGCGTCATTATATTGCATTGCCCGAAAAGGGAAAGTTTACGGTGTTTAATCGAACACAGTACGAAAATGTATTGGTTTCTCGTGTGCATCCTGAGATTGTCTTACAGGAGCGTTTACCTCACATTAAAGAAGTCGAAGATATTGATGAAGCGTTTTGGGAAAAACGCTATAAGGAGATTGCCAATTTTGAAGAGCATATCAGTAATAACGGGGTAGTGGTTTTAAAGTTCTTTTTGCATTTGGGAAAAGACGAGCAAAAGGGACGCATTTTAAGGCGCTTAGGTAAAGAGAAGCACCACTGGAAATTTGCGCCAGAAGATGTCAGAGAACGGGAGTTTTGGGAGGAATATCAGACCTATTACGAGGAAGCCATCGAGAAGACTTCAACGGAAACTTGCCCTTGGTATGTAATTCCAGCTGACAATAAATCGTTGTGTCGCTATATTTTTGCAAGTATTCTATTGGAAATAACAGAGAGATTTACGGATGTTCAGCTACCTGAATTACCTGAACACATTGAAGAAAATTTATCTAAATATCGAGAGCGATTGCTCAATGAAGAATAGTAAAAGGGTCTATGCAAGACCCTTTTTTATTCCTTTTATTTTTTCTTGTAGTTTTTTAAACTGAAACCATAAGCCACACGCAGTCCTATTTGATCAACGTGAAAGTCATTGTAGCGTTCATATCGGAGACTTACGTCAATATACTTATTGGCATATCCAATAGACGGACTCCAAATTAGGGTATTCCCTGAGCCTTGGTGGGTACCAAAACCAGCACCTAGTTCACCCATGGCATAGATGTTTTTGGTCATAAAGTGTTTAAAACCAGCTTTTACAGGTATTAAACCGATGTCTTGATCGTGTTTTTCCTTGAGGTGGGTGTATCCACTAGTTAAGGTAAAGGAGGTTTCTTTGCTTAGATCATATTGCAAACGCGCATCTGCTCCAAAAACAGCATCGTAATCCGAATTTGTAGAAATTCCACCATGTAGACCAAATCCAATTCGAAATCCTTTGGGATAATAAGGGACGGTTTTCTTTTGAGCAAAGGCTGAAGGAAGCATACCCATGCTCAAAGCCAAAAATAAGGTTGTAATCTTTGTGAATCTTGTCATAGCTTTGTGTTTTTAGTTTTGTTTGAAAAATATAAAAGCAAATAGTTTGCCGTTGTTTGGTCATTCTTTTAAAAGAATTTGTTAACCCATCAGATTCTTTCGTTTTCAAGTCAGTATATTTGCACAAATTTTTAGCAGATGAATCTTTCCATTTACATTAAGGAATTTCGATATAATATTCAATTAGCCTATCCTATTATTTTAGCCATGTTGGGACATACTGTGGTTGGAGTAATTGACAATATCATGGTAGGAAAGATTGGCCCCACAGAATTGGCAGCAGCTTCATTAGCAAATAGTTTCGTGTTTATCGCTATCTCTTTAGGGGTTGGTTTTTCAACTGCTATTACGCCTTTTGTAGCAAAAAGTGATGCCGCAAATGACGTAGAAGGAGGGAGATCTACTTTTGTCAATGGACTATTTCTTTGTACTGTAGTAGGACTGCTGTTGTTTTCGATTATCTTTTTAGCGAAACCCTTTTTGCGCTATATGGGTCAACCTGAGGAGGTTACTGTACTAGCTAAACCCTTTTTAGATATTGTTGCCTTGTCTATCATTCCTTTGGTTATGTACCAAGGGTACAAGCAATTTGCAGATGGGAAATCTCAGACTAAAAATTCGATGTATGCGACTATTATTTGTAATATTGTCAACCTAACCTTTAATTACCTGCTAATTTACGGTGTGTGGTTTTTCCCCACAATGGGCATGTTAGGGGCAGCATATGGAACATTAATTTCTCGTGTTGTCATGATTGTTTACATGCATTTTGCGTTGACTAGACAAGATATGTTTAAGCCCTTTATGAGTAAATTGAAGTTCAGTGAAATAAAAAAGGATGTACTAAAGCAGATTTCTAAAATAGGCATACCCTCTGGATTAATGAGCTTCTTTGAAGTAGCTTTATTCGTTGGTGCTGTTTGGCTATCTGGTATGTTGGGAACAGTTTCACAAGCGGCTAACCAAATTGCGTTGAGTATGTCTTCAATGACTTTTATGTTTGCCAGCGGGTTAGGGGTTGCAGCAACCATTCGTGTAGGAAATCAAATGGGATTAAAGAACTATGCGTATTTGCGTACCGTAGCGCGTTCGATCATGTTGATGGCTTTAATCATTTATGTTGTTTTTGCCTTGCTGTTCGTTCTATTCCATAACTATATCCCTTTGCTATTTTTGGATGCAAAAGATAGCGTTAATGCAGCCATGAATGAAGAAGTCATTCTCATTGCAGGACAGCTCTTACTCGTTGCTGCTATTTTTCAAATCTCCGATTGTTTACAAGTGGTAACCTTAGGGGCTTTGCGCGGTTTGCAAGATGTAAATGTACCGATGATTATTACTTTTATCTCCTATTGGATGGTGGGTTTCCCATTATCCGTATATTTGAGTTTATACACCAGTGTTGGAACACCAGGCATTTGGATTGGCCTATTAGCAGGACTAACCACGGCCGCCATTTTGCTCTATGCGCGTTTTCACCAGATATCGAATCGATTGATTAATACTAATTTAAAATAAAAAATCATGCAATTACCTAAATTTGTTTTAGCAGATAATACAGATCACTTAGATGATATCTTTATTATACACCTAGAGTTTCCTCGTTTTATCATCAACTTAAACACAGACGAAATCGAATTTTTAGAATCGATTGAAGAGTCAGAAGAGTCAGAAGTAGAAGGAGAAATGGAAACGTTAGTCGTACAAGCAGGCGAGTTCTACGAAAGAGAAATGGCGCGCTATGTAGAGTCAGAAGAATTAGAAGACTAATTGATTTCGACCCCAAAAAAAGACAGCTGTAAAGGAGAACCTAGATTCTTTTTTGCAGCTGTCTTTTTTTGGGGATTTGCCATATGACAAGCGGAAGGCTGCTGTTTTACAGTAAAAGCACCAGAAATTACCTTTGTTTTTTTGTGTAATTCATGCATTTAAAGAAGTGTTTCAGTGTATTATTTTAGATATTAAAATGATTGCTAATAAAAGATGACGCTTTTAGTAGTAATGGAGTTTAGGAAGTCCCAAACACCTAAAGCAGGATAAAAAATACTTACCTTTGTGTACTTCAAATTTAGGTTATGAACAAAATTTTAAGTATTCAGCACAAAGTGTTGGACAAAGTAAACAAGCAAACGCTCTCTCATCAGACTGTTTATCCAATTTTACTCGCTATTAGTTTTGGGCACTTATGCAATGATTTGTTACAGGCTATCGTTCCTGCTACGTATCCACTATTAAAAGAAAACTACCAGTTAAGTTTTGCGCAGATTGGATTGATTACGTTCTTTTATCAAATGTCCTCTTCGCTTTTACAACCTTTAGTAGGTAATTTTACAGATAAAAGACCTCAACCTTACTCTCAAATTTACGGCATGTTATGCACCACTGTAGGTGTGATTTTACTTGCATTTGCCCCAAGTTATTTTTGGGTATTGGTAGCGGTTACTTGTATTGGAATAGGATCTTCGATTTTCCATCCGGAATCTTCCCGTGTTTCTTATGTAGCCTCTGGCGGTAAGCGAAGTTTAGCGCAGTCTATTTTTCAGATTGGTGGAAATACAGGAACTGCATTAGCCCCTCTTTTAGTGGCTTGGCTTGTTTTGCCTCAAGGACAACAACATCTCTTGTGGTTTGTCGTTGTGGCCATTATCGCTCAGTTTGTGTACTATTTTATCGGAACCTGGTATAAGGGCATTCTAAGCCATGCAGCAACGAAAGAGAAGAAGAAAATACGCATTCCAGAACTATCTGCATTTAAAGTCAACAGCGCGATTGTTGTTCTCTTGCTTTTAATTTTTTCCAAGTATTTCTACGTAGCGAGTATCTCGAGTTATTTCCAGTTCTATACGATGGATAAATTTGGTATTACGGAAGTACAAGCCCAGGTGTATTTGTTTTACTTTTTAATTGCCGTTGCTTTGGGAACGTTGATTGGCGGATTTTTAGGGGATAAAGTGGGGCGCAAGTATATCATTTGGTTTTCGGTGCTAGGAGCAGCTCCTTTTACGCTGTTGTTGCCCCATGTAGATTTGGCTTGGACGGGGATACTCATTGTGGTTATTGGATTTATTATTTCCTCTGCATTCCCATCTATTTTGGTGTATGCTCAAGAATTATTGCCCAAGAAAATTGGAATGGTATCCGGCTTATTTTACGGTTTTGCCTTTGGTATGGGCGGATTAGGTTCAGCCTTGTTAGGATGGTGGGCTGATCATACCTCTATTGAATATATCTACAGCGTATGTGCTTATTTGCCGTTGTTGGGGATTATTGCTTGCTTCTTACCAAATATGAAAAAAGTTTCTTTTAGAGAAGAATAATGTTGTAACTTACATAAAATTAGAAACATATGAAATACACTATTCTTTTTTATACCGGGATTTTGGTAACCCTATTGGCTTTGGTATCGTGTAGCAGTAAACAAGCAGCAATAGCTTATGCCGATGAATATCAAACGAGTGTTACTGTTTATCAAGACACTGTGAATCCACAGCTATACTACAACATCGATAAGAATATACACCTGATCGATAGAGGCACTGAATTGCCAACGAGTAAAGGAGCTAATTAAAGTCAGCTACGTCTAGAAAAGTTAGACGCATATGGAAAGACAAAGTATCCAAAAGGAGTTATCCCTTTGGTAATGATATAAAAAATCCGATAGGTAAGGCCTATCGGATTTTTTTATGATATTTCGTTGATTTACAACAGTTTTCCTGTCAGGAACATCGCAGCAATAGTAAAGTAGATGATCAATCCTGAAACGTCTACCAAGGTTGCGACAAAGGGGGCTGAAGCAGTGGCAGGGTCCATGCCAAATTTCTTTAAAACAAAAGGGATAATAGAACCAGATAACGTTCCCCAAAGCACAATGAATAGTAAGGAAATAGAAACACTCAAGCCTACATATAACCAATATTCTCCGTAGTCGTAAATACCAGCTTCTTGCCAAATAAAAATACGCACAAAACCAATGATACCTAAGATACTTCCCAGCATTAATCCAGAGGCAATTTCCTTGCGCATCACATACCACCAATCACTAAGTTTAAGCTCTCCAATGGCCATGGCACGAATAATTAAAGAGGCAGCCTGAGAACCTGAGTTTCCTCCACTGGAAATAATAAGTGGTACAAATAGCGCTAATACAACTGCTTTTTCTATTTCTTGGTCATAGTAAGCCATAGCAGATGCGGTTAACATTTCTCCTAAAAATAGCACAATCAACCAACCTGCGCGTTTTTTAACTAATTCCGCTAAGGGTGTATGCGTATAGGATAGATCTAATTCTTCCATCCCCCCGAACTTTTGAATGTCTTCAGTGTCTCGTTCTTTAATTTTATCAAGGATATCATCGAAGGTCACAATACCTACTAAAACACCTTTTTCCGTAATAATAGGCATGGCTGATCGATCGTATTTCTCAAAAATATCGAAAGCATCTTCCATGGGCATGGTCGTTACCAAAGAAACGAAGTTGTGATCAATAAGGTCCGCGATTAGCGTATCTTCCTCTGCCATTAATAACTGGCCGATTTTTAAGTCATCAATCAAAACATTATGATCATCTACCACGTAAATATAGTTTAAGGTTTCTGCCTTTTTACCATATTTTTTAATGTGTTGTAAGACTTGTTTAACCGTTTTATTTGCTTTGGTTTGAATGTACAAAGGCGTCATTAAACGCGCAATACTATCTTCTTTATATCCGATTAGATTTAAAGCAATTTGCTTCTCTGTATCGTTTAGTAGATTGATGGAATACTTGATTAATTCATCCGGGAAGTTTTCTAATAGTTCCGTTCTGTCGTCAGGCTCTAAATTATTCAGTACCTCTGCGTAGTCTTCACGCGTCATACTGCGTACAATTTCCTCCTGAATATTAATATCTAAAAATGAAAACACTTCGACCTTCAGCTCGGGGGAAAGCTTTAGAAAATGAAGATTTCGTTCTCTTCTTCTCATTTCTGAAATAGCTTCAGCAATGTCGGCTGGGTGCATATCTTTAAAAAACATAGGTAGAATTTTATAAAGTGTTTAACAATCATTTTTTCAATTCACGTGCAAAAGTACAGCTTAGATATAGGAAATTAAAATTTCTAATCATATTCTAATAATAAAAGTAATGAAAAAAAGTTATTGGTTATGGAAAGGGGGAAAGGGGAAAGGGGAAATGGGAAAGGGGAAAGGGGAAAGGGGAAATCGTAATTCCAAGGCCAAACACCAAACGCCAAACACCAAACGCCGAACACCAAACGCCGAACACCAAACGCCGAACACCAAATGCCGAACACCAAATGCCAAACGTCAAATTTCAAACAACGCTATTCTTCTAACAAAGTAGGATCAATTGTTTTTTTCGCTTTCGCTCCCATGTCTTTGAGTTTTTGGACGGAGGTTAGTAAATTACCTTTACCAAGGCTCAGTTTGTTGAATGCACTGTCGTATTCATTTCGGGTCTCCTCTAGTTTTTTACCTATTTTGGTAAGATCATTGATCAGTCCTACAAATTTATCGTGAAGTAGGCCTGCTTGTCGGGCAATTTCATAGGCATTTTCCTGTTGTTTTTGCTGTCTCCAAATGGTTTCTACCGTTCGCAAGGTTGCGAGTAGTGTAGAGGGCGTAACAATAACAATATTCTTTTCAAATGCTTTGGTATATAGGGTGTTATCGGCATTTACTGCTACGGAAAAAGCCGTTTCAATCGGAATAAATAGCAGAACGAAATCGGGACTTGTCCCCTTGTATAATTCGTAGTAATTCTTATCAGATAGGTTTTCAATATGTCGTTTAATTGAGAGAATATGCTCTTGTAGAAAACGGTTTTGCTCTTGTGATTCTGAGGTATTGATATACTGTTCATAAGCCACTAGAGATACTTTAGAATCGACAACAAGGTGACGGTGATCGGGCAGGTAGATCACGACGTCAGGTTGCAGGCGATTGCCATTTTCACTGGTGTAACTCGGTTGGGTTTTGTATTCTCTGTCTTTTTCTAATCCTGATTTTTCCAATACACTTTCCAGTATCATTTCTCCCCAATTCCCTTGCATTTTGTTATCTCCTTTGAGGGCTTTGGTCAGGTTTACGGTTTCTTCACTCATCTTGGCATGTACCTGTTGGAGTCCAAAAATTTGTTGACGTAAGGCTGCATGATGATCGATACTCTCCTTGTGTGTCTGTTCTACCTTTTGTTCAAAAAGACCTATTTTTTCTTGTAATGGGGTGAGGATCGTTTGCATTTGTGCCTTGTTGAGCTGCGTAAACTTATCGCTTTTTTCTTCGAGTATTTTATTGGCTAGATTTTCAAATTGAACAGTAAATTTTTCTTGTAATTCCAAGGTTTGCTTTTGTTGTACCTCAAGTTTTTCTTTTAGATTAAGCAATTCCGTTTCCCGAATAGAGATACGCGCAATTAGCTCTTGATTGTCCTGACGCAGTATTTCTGTTTGTTCTTCTATTTTGATCTTATCTGCTTGCAATTGCTGGTTTTGTTGAAGTAGAAAGTCTTTCTCCGCCAAAAGTTGCAACTGATCCGCAGTAGTAGCGGTTTTGGCTGTTGTCTTTTTTCCGAGGAGAAAAGCAATAAGTAAAATAGAAAGGACTAAAAGACCAAGGGTAATTTCTTGCGACATAATACAACAGTTAGATTATCCTCCAAAAATAGACATTATTGCGCGGTTATGTAGTATTTCGTTTGTGCCGATTTGTAGCAAATAATCAAAAGTATTTGTTAAAATAAAAAAGATGGTTTAACCTGTTTTTAATAGTAAGTTGTTAATTTGTTTTTTTATTCGAATTATAAGTTGTAAATTAACAGTAAGTTAGGTTTGATTTTAAATACTTTCCTTTGTGTTAAGTAGAACGCAGCATAGGAATATAAAAAGGTCTGATATGAAAAAAATAGGATTTGCAGTTTTAGGTTTATTGTTATTTACCGCTGGACTTCAGGCACAAGAAATGAAGAAGGACGTAGTTGCAGCTGCAGCAATTGAAACAAAGGACTCAGCGGAATCAAAGTCAATGAGTAGTAATTGGATTGGTAACAGTCGAAAGAGAACCGTTATAAAAGAGGAATATGTAAGCTGTAACTTTTCCTATGTAGATGAGATGAGAGCTAGGAGTAGAGGAGATGTTGCCCTGGGTGATTATCAACTAGAAGAATTAAGAAGACGTATAGCTGGAGGCCACAATGTAGTGAGTAGTGCAGTCTTTCTTATCCGCGTAGGTAAAGGAGATAAAGCTGGAGAATATGAAGCCTGTGTTGGAGGCATACTCTATAGTTTTTCACCTAGAAAGGGACCTGTTATGGGAGGCTTAAAAGAAATTTAATACAAATAAAAAAACTCTTCCCTAGGGAAGAGTTTTTTTATTTTATTTACTCAAGTACATCTTTCTACGAGAATAGATTTCATAAAATTGGTCATCTCTTAAGTTGTCGATGAACAAAATACTTTCTCCTGTTGATTTCATCTCAGGACCTAATGCTTTATTCACATCTCTAAACTTATTGAAAGAGAATACTGGTGTTTTGATGGCATATCCTTTCAACTGTGGGTTGAAGGTAAAGTCCGTTACTTTATTTTGCCCTAGCATTACTTTCGTAGCGTAGTTTACATACGGTTCTCCATACGCTTTTGCAATAAAAGGTACCGTTCTTGAAGCTCTTGGATTGGCTTCAATGATGTATACGATATCGTCTTTAATTGCAAATTGGATGTTGATTAACCCTACGGTTTGTAGTGCAACAGCAATTTTTCTTGTATGGTCTTTGATTTGGTTTAAAACAAATTCTCCCAAGTTGAACGGTGGTAACATCGCATGGCTATCTCCAGAGTGAACTCCACATGGCTCAATATGCTCCATGATTCCGATAATATAGACGTTTTCACCATCACAGATTGCATCCGCTTCTGCTTCGATTGCACCATCTAAATAGTGGTCTAATAAAAGAGAGTTACCTGGGATTTGGTTTAATAAATCAATAACGTGTTCTTCTAATTCTTTTTTGTTGATCACAATCTTCATTCCTTGTCCACCTAATACATAAGAAGGGCGAACTAATAATGGGAAATCCAATTGATCAGCTAATTTGAGTGCTTGATCAGCTGTTTTAGCTACACCAAATTGTGGGAATGGAATGTTTAACTCTTCTAATAGTGTAGAGAAGCGTCCGCGGTCTTCTGCTAAGTCTAAAGCGTCAAAGCTAGTTCCGAAAATTTTAATTCCATGACGGTGTAGTTTTTCGGCTAATTTTAAAGCCGTTTGTCCACCTAATTGTACGATAACTCCTTCTGGTTTTTCATGACGAATGATATCGTAAATATGCTCCCAGAATACAGGTTCAAAATACAATTTGTTCGCTGTATCGAAGTCCGTTGAAACGGTTTCTGGATTACAGTTAATCATGATGGTTTCATATCCTGCTTCTTCTGCAGCTAATACCCCATGTACACAAGAGTAGTCAAACTCAATTCCCTGACCAATACGGTTTGGTCCTGAACCTAGTACCACTACTTTTTTCTTGTCTGTTACGATACTCTCATTTGAAACATATCTTGTTCCATCTGCTTTTTGAATATCTGCTTCGAAAGTTGAGTAGTAGTACGGTGTTTTTGCTGGGAATTCAGCTGCACAAGTATCTACTAATTTGAATACGCGTTGGATGTCCATCTTGTCTCTCAACTCGTGAACTTGACTCTCCAATGTTTTCAACATATGAGCAATTTGTCTATCCGCAAATCCTTTTTGTTTTGCCTCTAGTAACAAATCTTTTGGCAAAGTTTCGATCGTATAGTTAGAGATTTCTTTTTCCAATAGGTACAATTCCTCGTATTGTTTCAAGAACCACATGTCGATTTTTGTGATTTCGTGAATTCTACTCAATGGAATTCCATGTTGAATCGCATCGTAGATTACGAATACGCGGTCCCAACTTGCATGTGTTAATTTATCGATGATTTGGTCATAGTTGGTATATCCTTTACCATCTGCGCCTAAACCGTTGCGTTTGATCTCTAGCGATTGCGTAGCTTTGTGTAAGGCTTCTTGGAATGAGCGTCCAATTCCCATTACTTCTCCTACTGAT
>JASLHL010000235.1 GCA_030152225.1 Flavobacterium sp.
AATGAATAGTTTTATCAAATATATAATTATAGGGCAAATTAACAAACGAATTTTGTACATTTGAGGTCAATTTAACGAAATATACAATTCAGATGAGAAGAGATACAGAAATTTTCGACTTAATCGTAGAAGAAGGGGATAGACAAGTACACGGTATTGAGCTAATTGCCTCTGAAAACTTTGTGAGTGAGCAAACCATGGAAGCAGCTGCTTCTTGTTTAACTAATAAATACGCAGAAGGTTACCCGAACAAACGTTACTACGGCGGATGTGAAGTAGTAGACGTGGTAGAGCAAATTGCTATTGATCGCGCAAAAGCTCTTTTTGGTGCTGAATATGTGAATGTTCAACCTCACTCTGGATCACAAGCGAATACTGCTGTTTTTTCAGCTTGTTTAAAACCAGGAGACAAAATCTTAGGATTTGATTTATCTCATGGAGGACACTTAACACACGGATCACCCGTGAATTTTTCTGGAAAATTGTATAATCCAGTGTTTTATGGTGTAGAGCAAGAAACAGGTTTATTAAACTACGATAAAATCGCAGAAATTGCGAAGAAAGAGCAACCGAAATTAATCATTGCTGGTGCTTCTGCTTATTCTCGTGATATGGATTTTAAACGCTTTAGAGAAATCGCGGATAGCGTTGGAGCCCTTTTAATGGCGGATATTTCACACCCTGCAGGATTAATCGCAAAAGGGTTGATGAATGATCCTGTTCCTCACTGTCATATTATCACAACAACTACGCACAAAACACTACGTGGACCACGTGGAGGTATGATCTTAATTGGAAAAGACTTCCCTAATCCATTCGGTTTAACAACGCCAAAAGGAGAAGTACGCATGATGTCTGCTCTATTGGATAGCGCTGTATTCCCAGGAAATCAAGGGGGACCTTTGATGCACATCATCGCAGCAAAAGCAGTAGCTTTCGGTGAAGCGTTGTCAGACGAGTTCTTTACTTATATGTTACAAGTACAGAAAAATGCTAAAGCAATGGCAGAGGCATTTGTAAAAAGAGGATACAATATCATTTCTGGAGGTACAGATAACCACATGATGTTGATCGACTTGAGAAACAAAAATATTTCAGGAAAAGACGCAGAACAAGCGTTGGTAAAAGCTGAAATCACTGTAAATAAAAACATGGTTCCTTTTGATGATAAATCGCCATTTGTAACTTCAGGAATCCGCATCGGAACACCTGCAATCACAACAAGAGGTTTAGTTGAAGCAGATATGGATACCATCGTTGCTTTAATCGATCAAGTAATCACAAACCATACGGATGAGGCAGTAATCGAAGAGGTAGCGGACCAAGTAAATGAAATGATGGCTGAGCGCCCTATGTTCGTTTGGTAGTTTTTATTGGAAATGGGAGATGGGAAATGAGAAATGAGTAAAATTTTCTACATAAAAAAAGGGATTTCTAATATAGGAATCCCTTTTTTGTTGTTTTTATTTTGTTCTTTGCTCTTCGTTGTTTGGCTTTTGTTCCATCACGCATTACGAATCCTCATTTCTCTTCTCCTGTATTATGGACGTGAAAGATGTGACCTCTCCTACGTCGAGGTGACATACTAAGTGTGAGTAGCAAGATGTAAAAAAGAATGGCGAGAAGTTTTTATTAAATTGATAAACTTCACAAAGTGCAAATCTCATCCAAAAAAGCCTTGCTTTTTGAGGATTTAATCTATCTAGAGAATTCTTTCATTTCTCATCTATCTCACCTAGTTTACATTTTGTTTGGGTGTTTGATGGACCTACACTGCGTTTCGGTTTCCTATCTCTACTATTCACTATTCACTATTCACTATTCACCCAATTCCACCAAGCAATAAAAGTGAACGATATCTTGCGTCGTAATTTGGAAGTGCATTTGATTCTCTTCTTGGAGGAAGAGTACATCGCATGCTGCGTTTATGTGAGTTTCTTTCAGAAAGTGCATATCGATCACCTGTATTTTATCTACTGCTTCTTGGCAAGAAAAGGCGGCGTCGATACACCATTCCAGATACTTGATATTGGTTACGTGTTTAACCATGTCCAAATCGGATAGTTTGACGCGAAGCTCGTCGATTTTGTGGTAGTCTCCTTTGTATAATTTAGCAAAATCGGTATGCGTTACCTTTTTATCCGTGAATTTGATAAAGTGTTCATGTGGTAAAGCGATGAGTTCAGGTCTACGGCGTTCGGTATTGATGATCACCCAAAGCGAAGAGGCTACAGCAATAAGTTGATCCCCGAGATAAACCTCAAAGTTTCGAATGGAGCGTACTCCATCTAGTCGTTCGATCCAAGTACTAATGGTAATTTTATCCTGCCATTGGGGTAATTCTGCTTTTTTTTCTATTCTGAATTTACTCAACACCCAAGCTTGATTGTGTTTTTTTAGATCCCAAAAACTAATTCCACCTAAGACCGAATGATCAGCTGAAACGCTTTGAATGAGTTTACATAAATCCACCCACTTCAGGTGTCCAGAAGGAGAACAGGCAAAGAAGTCTATTTCGTAAGACTGTTGGTGAATGGAGGTAAATTGGTCAGAAATGGGCATAGTGGTTTAGTTTATTTGCTTGGTGATCGCTTCAATAATAGATGAAACATCTTGTTGATAGGAATACCAAGTGGCATTTGGTGTGCGCTTAAACCAAGTGATTTGTCTCTTGGCAAAACGACGGGTATTTTTTTTAATTTCTTCTACGGCTTCTTCTAATGTGCCATTGCCTTTAAAATAATGGAATAGTTCGCGATAGCCTACCGTTTGGAGTGCATTGAGCTCCTGATCGGGAACTAAGGCTTTCGCTTCGTCTAAAAGACCTGCCTTGAGCATGAGATCAACGCGTGTATTGATGCGTTCATACATCTTTTCACGAGGTGCTTCTAATCCAATGATAATCGGAATAAAATTGCGTTTTACGTTCTTTTTAGCTAAGAAACTCGAGTAGGGTTGCCCCGTTCCAATCGACACTTCTAAGGCACGCGTTACCCGTTGGGGGTTGTCTAGGGCTACTTTTTCGTAGTGAGCAGGATCGAGTTCTTTTAATTGGGCTTGAAGATAGGGGAGACCTTTTTCTTCCAAAGCTTGATTGAGATCTTCTCTAATGCGAGGATCAATA
>JASLHL010000249.1 GCA_030152225.1 Flavobacterium sp.
TCAACTTATACAACTTTTGGAAATTAGGTAGTACTGAAGAAAATCAAGATAAATCTATTTACTTTAATTACGGCTTGATTTCTTTTAGCGATTTTTACAATAAATTACCTGAGAACTATACAAAAACAGGTCGCTTTATTAGAGCTGCTCTCCTATTTAAATCTACACAGAATTAGTTTTTATTTGATAACTTAATTTCTAAAATTGCTATTTACAGTAATCTAAATATTTTTACACCTCTTTCATCAACATATCAACGAAAACTCTTACAGCTCTCTTTTGATAGCTTCCATTCATCTGAATAATTACTGCTTCGCGCTGCATATTTGTATCTGTGATTGGAATAGCCGTTAAATTCTCTTCTCCACGCACTGTGGCAAGGGTTAATATTGTCTGAAAAGCTCCTACTTTCACCAAGTCAATTACTGTACTTGTATGATTCACTTCTACTGCAATATGAGGGGAAATCTTATATTTCTCAAACTGACGATCTATAAAGTTTCTTGTACTAAATCCCTTGACAGGCATTGCAAGGTTCAACTTCTCTATATCTTTTAATTTGATGCCTGACAACTTTGCCAAAGGTGAATCACTCGCTACAATAAGTGCCATTTCTGATGCAATTAATGGTTCATAATGTAAATTTTCCGTACGCTCTCCATCAAAGAAAGTGAGTGCAAAATCAATTTGCTGGTCTGACAAATACTCTATTAACTCATTGGTAGTTCCAAATGTAACCTCAATCTTCACTCCTGGATAAGCTTGAGCAAACATTTTCAAAGGATTCAATACCAATGATTTTAGTCCCCACGTTAATCCAAAACTCAACACACCTGTTTTCAATTCCGTTAAATCCTCTAACAATGTCATCCCATCTTGCGCAGCTTTAATACTACGTTCTGCGTAAGTAGCAAACATCGCACCTGCCTCAGTCAGTACAATTCGCTTACCAATGCGATTAAACAATGGTTGGCCTAACTCATCCTCTAACTGTTTAATCTGTTGTGAAAGTGTACTCTGAGTGATGTATAATCGTTTTGATGCTTCTGTAAAATTCAGCAATTCCTTAGCTTTCAGAAAATATCTCAGTTGTCGTAACTCCATATGTTAATCGGTTTTATCGATAGATGTAATAGAAAAATTCCGTTTTACTAATATAGAACTTACGCTTAACTTTACAAAAAAAGAAAACTACATGGCGACGACAGCGTATAGCAATGAATTGTCAATGGATAGAGCAGTAAAGGGATCTGTCCGTTATAAAAGGATTAAATGGTGTATTTTTATGGTTGGGGTGTCGGTTTTCGCACAATTGTACAACTATCAGCCACTGTTATCAGATATTACTCATTTTTTCAAAGTTACTCCTGCACAAAGTAGTTACCTTGTTTCTGCATCAACAATGGGAATGGCTTTTGGTTTACTTTTATTTGCATTTATTGCCGATAGCTACCCTCGAAAAGAAGTAATGTTATTTTCTTTAGTCACCTCTACCCTTTTGACACTCGTTTCTGCCTGGATCAGCGATTTTTCTATTTTAGTGAATATCAATTTTATAAAAGGAATCTGTATTTCTGGTGTGTCCGCTGTTACATTGGCATACCTCGCTGAAGAGATTGATCCAAAATATATAGGTACAGCGATTAGTTTTTACTTAGCAGGTAATACCTTTGGTGGAATGTTTGGACGAATTGTAGCAGCGCTAATCAGTGGTTGGTTTGGATGGCAGGTAGCAGTGTTTAGCATCGGTATTATTGCAATTATCATCGCTTTTGTATTTTATATGTTCTTTCCTAATTCATCTTTCTTTACTCCTCAAAAGTTGAACCTACAACACAAATTGACTCAAATGAAGAGCATTTTCCAAAATGTAAAATTACTGGCTATGTATGTGGTTGCAATTTGTTTGATGGGTTCGTTTGTCAGTGTGTATAACTTTCTTGGTTTTAAACTTGAAGCTCCGCCTTACAACCTACCACACTATTTGATTGCCATGATCTTTTTGATGTATGCTTTTGGTATTTTCGGAAATATGATAGCAGGCACACTTTCTGATAAATATTCGCCTAAAAAAATATTATTATCCGCGTTAACAATGATGCTATTGGGAACAATTGCTATGTTTTTGGATAACCTTGTAGTCATCTTATTAGGATTAACATTTTTTACAATCTCCTTTTTCAGTGGACACACCATTGCGAGTCGCGTCGTAACTACTTTAGGACAAGAAGCGAAGAGTTCTGCAACTGCTTTCTACTGGTTCTTTTACTACATCGGATCGAGTGTAATCGGTAGTTCTACAGGAATTTTCGTAAATAAAGGAAATTGGAATGACTTCTTCTTAACCTTGATGGCTTTGTCAATTATTGCCTTGGCAACTACGTTGTACGCTACGCGTAAAAAGTAATGCACCAAAAAGGGAATACGTAAAACGGGAACCGAAATATATGATGCGTCTTTGTAGTTATATACCGTACAATTGTCAATATGGTTTGTAACGTATGCCGTGCGAGCGAATAATAATTAGCATCTATACCAATGATGGGTGATATTCCTGTAAACATCACGTCGGTGGTTGGGTTGCTATTTTTCTCTCAATAAATCGATACTATGCGTCTAACATTTGCAGGCCATAACAAATATATCATTAGAAATAATGCAGTGCAGCTTTTCAAAAAAAAAGAGATGTTTTTCAACATCTCTTATATAATTAAAACC
>JASLHL010000341.1 GCA_030152225.1 Flavobacterium sp.
ACTCACAACAACAAGTTATGAAGAAGCGATTTTAAAAGCAATATCACTTGGAAAAGACACTGATACTAATGCTGCTATAACAGGCGCTTTAGCTGGAATTCTCTATGGATACAATAGTATTCCTTTGCATTGGATAGCACCTTTGAAACGGAAAGAGGATATTGAATCGTTAGCTAATCGATTAAAACTGAAATACAACCAATAAACAGAACAAACAGACCCATCCTATGAGTGAAAAAATAAATATAGAAACCTACTTCAAAAAAGGTGTTTTTGTTATACCAGAGTACCAAAGAGGTTATAAATGGTCAGTAGAAGATACTGAGAAACAAAGTTCATTAGCGTTTTTTATTGATAGTTTAATTACAGCTTACAACAATGGACTCGATCAATATTTTATTGAAGCAGTAACGGTCGTAGAAAATCAAAATATCGTTTTAGTTGATGGACAACAAAGAACAACCTCATTATTTTTAATTTTTGCAGTATTAGAAGATTTCGATTTTATCTCCAACAAATTGAAATATGATGTGAGAGAAGATTCGCATAAATGGTTAAACAACCTTATCATTGCTAATAAGGGAGAATTTCAACGAATAGATACACAAGACATATTCTATTTTATTAAAGCTTTAGAATTGATTGCATTAAAACTAAAGGAGCATATTACGGATAACCAAAAGTTTTTAAATTTTGTCAAAAAAAACGTTTTTCTATTATACAACCCTATTCCTAAGGACAAAGCAATCAATACATTTATTTCTTTAAATGGCCTAAAAGCCGTAATGAAAGAAGAAGAACTGATTAAATCGGATTTACTAATTAAATCATCTAGAATAGACCTTCAAAACACTAAAATAGAAACCTCATCAATAGAATGGAAGATCAACGAAGATAGAGGAATACTTGCGAGAAACTGGGATAAATGGTTGTACTGGTGGAATCAGAAAGAAGTTAAAAACTATTTTGGAATAGAAAGCAATCATCCTTTATATTATCTATTAATCACCTATTGGAATATTACCTCTAATAAGGATAAATCAAAGAAATTTTCCTTTGATAATTTTAAAAATCAATTTATTTCTAGTGCTCAAGATGCTAAGACACACTTTGAAGGACTAAGAAAACTACAGAAAACTTTTGAAGATTTATATTCAAATTGGGAAATATACAACCTGCTAGGATTAGCTATTATAGCTGGAAAGAACAAACAAGATGTTTTGATTTTCTTCATACAAAACCGAAATAGAATTGAAGACTTAAAACGATTTGTAAAGTGGTCACTAGTTGGGTGTACTTTAAAAGAAATAGAAGAAAACAACCCAGAAAAGTCATTCTATGATAATAGAGATTCTGTCAAAGATTTATTAAAAGACAAAGAGCTCTATGAAAGTGAGGGTAAACATCAGGCATATTTACAATTACTTCGAATCAATGTTTTGGATATGAACAATAGAAAATTTGATTTTGAGGTATTTAAAACCAAAAGCTTAGAGCATATTTGTCCACAAAATCCACCTGAAAATGAAATCGATTTTCTCAATTCCAAAATAGAAATAAATGAAAAGTCTGACGGCATTAATTCTATCGGAAACCTAGTTTTATTAAATGGTTCTGCAAATTCAGCACTGAGTAACAATGATTATGGTAGAAAAAAACAACTCCTATTTGACAAAATCAAAGAAGGTTTCTTATTGCCTCATACATTAAAAGTTTTTTCTAAATCATTTATAACAGAAACCGATGATGGAAAATCCGAAAAACTTTTTAACAATGAAAAGTACTGGCAAGCAGAAGATGTAAAAAATAACAAAGAGTATTTCTTTAACGAATTTGACAATTATTATGAAAAAAAGAAATAAAGGATTAAAAAACAACGAGTATTCGCTTTCGCAACTATTTTCAAACCCCTTGCGTAAAATTATTATTCCCGATTTTCAACGCGATTATTGTTGGGGAGATAAAACGCATGGTGAAAATAAAACGGATATTATCAGTAATTTCTTAGATACCTTAATTGAAGAGTTTGATACTAATCGGGACGCTGACGTATTACTTGGAAAAATAGATGTTTACGAACATCCAACTAATTATATTTATTTGACAGATGGACAGCAGCGATTAACTTCTTTATATCTGCTACTTGGACTACTTTACAGAATTGAAAGCAATGAACTACAGAAACAAAAAATCAAAGACTGCTTAATCACAGCTTATCAAGAACCTCGTTTACAATATGCGGTAAGAGAAAGTACGGTGTTCTTTTTACATGATTTAATCCTTGATTTTTGTTTAGAAAACAAAGCCTTACTAGAGGATCAATACTATAAGGCTAAACAAGAAAAACAAATTGATCATGATGAAACTTTAATTGCTTATACAATTAAAAATCAATCCTGGTATTTTGATGAATATAATCAAGATCCTTCAATACTAAGTATGTTATCAACTTTAGGGACCATTCAAAAGAAAAAAGAGTTGCTACAAGCTGAAGGATTTTCAACTTTTTTACTAGAAAAAATTAAAATTCAATACTATGATGTACAAAGCAAAGAACATGGCGAAGAGCGATTTGTAATTATCAATACTACTGGTAAAAGTCTAACTGCATCTGAAAACATCAAACCGATATTATTAGCCAATCTTAGTAATCCTGAATTAGCAAATCAATGGGAAGATAGAGAAACCTACTTCTGGCATAATAGAGATAGAAATAGAGATAGAGAAGAAGTAATAGCGGATCATGGGGTAAATGATTTTTTGACTTGGTGTTTTCAAATTATTGATAAACAACAGGATATTAACCTTATCAAACAAGCAAAGCTTAGGCTGAAGGAGAAAAAAAATGAAGAATATTTAGTAAAAATACAACTTTTATTCAATGCTTTAAAACAACTCATTGACTATCTTACTGATGATAGATTTCAAACCCAATTTAAATTTGTCAATAATACTATAGTACAAAACATACAAAATCTAAGAAGTCTCAACAAGGATAAGCAACATAGTATTTTACTTCCCTTGCTCTTTTTCCTTTCGAAATTTCAAGGTGAAAAAGAAAATACCTATCGTTTCTTAAGGAGATTGCGTAAAAATTATTTTGATTTACAATGGAGTGATCGAAACAACAACTATGTCGATTGGCGCTATATATTACAAATGATTGAGGCTTCAGATTCTATAGAACAACTTTTACAATTTGATGCTCCTATTCGTTCCATTCAAAATGTTAGTTTAAACAAATGGTTTAATGAAGAAGAAAAAATCAAACTAAACTTAAAGCCGTACCAAGGTCAAATAGAGCAATGGGAAGATCATCAAAGTTTCATGGGTGATTTGTCCTTTTTATTCCAAACTAATTTAACTGCTGAAAGTAATACCGAAATTCCACAACTCGATAGTAATTTTTCTTTCAACTTTGAAAAACTACAAAAAGAATTCAGGAACTACCAAGCCACCATAGATTTAATAAAATCAGAAGAATCAGCTCAAGAGAATACTTCTTTGGCAAATATGTTTAGATTATTTCGTTTCTATATAAACTGCAATACAGTTGATCACATACATTATTCATCATGGGATTTTGAAGGCGTATTATTTTCAACTTTAAACAGAGAGCACTTATTCAAACTTGATTTCATGAAATTGCTAAAAACCTCTAATTTATTGGTTTATTGTACTTCTTTCATTAAAAATAAAATAAAAGAAGAAGATCTTTTTAATCTTGAAGCTTTTACAGTTGACAAATTTATCAAGGCATGGCTAACGCTAAAAGTATTTTATGCAAATGAACAGGGTACATTATTGGCTTTTTACGATGGAAAAGGTGCAGGAACAGGAGTTTCTGCCTATATAGAGAAAGACCGCAATAGGTTGATGAGTACGGAAGAATTTTCACTTGGTAACTCTATTTGTGGTTTTGCAGTTAAAAACCCAAGAAATTATGTTCGTTATACATTAATTGAGCATTGGTGTAAATCTACTATTATTGACACTCCTTTTTCTGATGTGGCTTTTGAAGAAGCAAATAGAACAGTTGAACAAATAGAGAAAAACAATACAACGATACAGTACATTATTAACTCCTTAATTAAAAATACCTAATACTAATCAGCTACTACTACTTAAGGCTATTTAAACAAAAAATCATTAATCTGTGCAAAGAATTAAAATTAAGAACAATAACATTTTAGTGTTATCTGATACACATGGTAAACATCGCTTAATCGAAGTTCCAGAAAACATTCAAATCATAATTCATTGCGGTGACATCTGTAATGCAGGCGATATGGATGAAATTGCTGACTTTTTTGATTGGTATGCTCAATTAGACATACCCCATAAAATCTTTGTACATGGCAATCATGATTTACCTTTTGACTTAGTACCCGATTGGGGTGAGAGACTGATTCCTGACTCTATTATTTGGTTAAATAATCAACTAACCATATGCAATGATATAAGCATCATGGGAATCAGTTCTTATCCTTTTTATACTATTATTGACCCAATGAATCAAGTTGATATTGTGGCATCCCATTATCCTCCCTCTGGAATTTTAGACCATGGTTTTGGTCATAGCGATATTAGTACTTTTATATTTAAGCTTCGTCCAAAATACCACGTATTTGGTCATAATCATGCTGGATATGGAAACAGTAAACAGCAAAATATTCAGTTTATTAATGCATCTATTTATTCGATATTAGGTCAAAAAGAGCATGAATAACGAAGCATACGCGCATCATAAAAAATAAAGAAGATAGCATTATGTATATAAAACCTAAAAAAATAAGAAATGGCAACACTCAAAGCACAAGTTTTTGATCTAGAATTCTGTTATTATGACTTAAATAATTGTGATGAAATAGAATATTCCATTGCAATCTTATTAAATGAAAAACCACTATTTAATCCTGCCATTTTAAACAAAAATACGTATGCAATTAGCAAAGATAAATTTAGAATTACGGATTGCGATGATCGGGATTGGCTTCATCTTTTTTTCATTGATCTTTTGAAAACTAAAAAAGGGAGTAGATATGAAACAATAGAGCCTCCTACTTGGAGGTTTCAAGCCATCACTTGGGAAGATAAAAAAGAAGAAAAACAAAAATCACGAAGCAATGCATCGATAAAAGTGAGCAATGAAAATGGAGAAATTATCGATTTGCCCTATAATGAAATCAACAGTATGTTTCCCTCTCTTTTTGAAGAAGATATAGAGTTTATCATTACACTTCCTCACGAAATATTTGATACCCCAGCATATTCCACTTTAAAGCTCTCCTTTCAAACCAATTTTTTTAACTTGGTTCAGTTTCTAGAAGAGTTTCAAAAAGAAATGGGTCAATTTTACAATCTTCATCGAAATAGAATTGAATATTTAGGTAAAGGAATTTACAGGAGTAAAGCAGATTGTGACTAATATCTGGACCTAATCGACAGAGTGATACGGTTTAAATAGAACTTAAAAGGACTGTGGATATTTACTTTTTAACTAAACACACATTTTTAGACAGAATATGAAAGAAAATAATGAATTACAATTGACGTTTTCTAATGCTGAAGCAGGTTGGATTGATCTGTTGTTTATCTATAATAATACAGTTGTAAAAGAACGTATCTCACATTGTTTTGATCCACTCCCTCAATTGAAAATTTGGCTCGAGAGTATTGTTCTTGGCGCTGAGCAAACATCTTTTTCATATAATAATGAAGGCGCTATTATAAAACTCGATTTTGAACGATGTATTTCTTTTGAATCTGTTTCTTCTAATTTAACAAATGCTTACAGGGCTAATCCAATTGAAATTTTCACGGTATCTTATCCGGCTAACCAAAATTATAAGTATGGAAACTATGCAACCAAAGAAGAGCTACTAGCTTACCCTACACAAAGTATGAATATACAAGATGAAATCATGCTTAGAGTAGCAATAACCCGCACACAATTAGTAGCTTTGTTTTATACAGGTTTACAGCAATTTTTCAATTCTAAAGACTATGATCCACTAGAATGGGAATATCACCGTACGGGTGATAAACTGAGTAAGAAACTCAATTTAGACTCCCCAAATCTTCTTCAGTATTGCGAAACATTATCGAAACAAAAGCTTTTAGAATTATTTCAATCGATTGAAGCGTCAGAAGCTTATTGGGATCTAAAAAGCGATTTCGAAGAATTTGAAAATCTAACAACAAGTCAAAAAAAAGATATGATTCAAGATCTGCTTGAAACTAACGCAAATCCTTATGATGGATCTTCTTTCTTCGATCTGCATTCTAAAATTATTGAAAATTTCTTAGATTGTAATCCATTAGATAAAACCAACGGATAGAACAGTATTTGTAGTTTTAAGACATAATTACTATTATTTAGCAAACGATTTATTTCTTTTAGTTTAGAAAAGAAAAATAAATTTCTACTTTTCAGAACTAAACTTCTTTAAAAAGACGTGTCAAATATCCAGAAATTCTATTCATTCCTAAATTACCACTTCCTCATCAAACTCCCTCATTCCTTCCGATAAATCTGTTAAAATCATTCAGTTGATTTTCGTTTGAATTACTTTGAAAAAAGTGTGGTACAAAAACATGCAAAATCGGCGTAAACCCTTATGAATGCTAGGATCTGATTTATTGTATCGAGAAAGTAGGTTACTTCTGATGCTAAATAAAAGACCAAAGCCAAGGGATACGCAAGTATTTCTTGGCTTTTTTTATTGAAATTTTCTATTCGCTATAGGTTTCCTTCTGTTACTTACTTTTTTCACCTTGCCTTTATTGGAATAATCAACAGTAGGATTATTTATACGAATAGATTTTATAGTATCTTGGTTTATAGTTAAAAAAGTGCAGAACTACCTTCATGGTTATTGCAGAGCTCTGTAATAACTCAACAGCGAGGCAAACTCAGCCTACGCAAATATAAAACAGGAACATAAGTTTGTTGATTTTTGGTGTATTGGAAAGATTCCTAGTTTTCTGTTACCCAAAATGACAGCTCATGCTAGTTTGTAATATTTTCAATTGCAATTGTAGGGAATAAACCACAATACTTAAAGTACTTTTTATTCATCAGTAAATGTCAATATTAAATAATTATACCTTTTAGGGTATAATCAAAGAAAACACACATAACATTATACCCGATAAGGTATTATTTAGATTATTTACGTATATTTATACCTGAAAAGGTATAGATATGGATTCAATACAAGTATTTGTAAAGCAAAAGCGAAAAGAATTAAAGCTCACACAAGAAGATTTAGCACTAAATGCTGGTGTAGGCTTGCGTTTTGTACGCGATTTAGAACAAGGGAAGAAAACACTTCGTTTAGATAAAGTAAACGATGTATTAGCTTTATTTGGTAAAGAGGTTGGTGTAATTGATAAAACAAGAGAGTAATGGCACGACAAGCGAAAATATACTTTCAAGATCAACTAGCAGGTTATCTACTTGAAGGAGATGATGGATATTCGTTTTATTATCATCAAGATTACCTACAAACACCTTTTTCTAAGCCAATTAGCTTAACCTTACCTCTATCTGAAGAAACGTATCAAAGCAATGTACTCTTTCCTTTTTTTGATGGACTAATTCCCGAAGGCTGGTTATTGGATATCGGAGAAAAACATTGGAAGCTCAATCCACGTGATCGATTTGAATTATTAATCAACTTATGTAGAGACACGATTGGAGCGGTCTCCGTTTATCCGATGGAGGCGGCAAATCATGAATAACTGTTTTTTTTGTTATCAGCCTGTCGAAACAGGCGATTATCATCCTGCTTGTTCAAAGAAATTCTTTGGCACCACACAAGTTCCGATATTAGAACTAGATAAAGAAAAATTAGATCAATTAGCCCAAATTACAGTCAATGAACGATTGGCATTAACAGGAGTACAACCTAAAATATCATTAAGTTTAAACAGTGAAAACGGTAGTAAACGATTGACTTTAGTTGGTTTATGGGGGGATTATATCCTCAAGCCTCAATCTTCTAATTTTGCTTTTATGCCTGAGGTAGAAGACTTGACCATGCATTTAGCCAAGCTATTTAAAATCGATACCGCAGCTCATGCCTTGATTCGAACGTCAACAGGAGACTTGGCTTATATTACCAAGCGTTTTGATCGAGTGAAAGGCAAAAAAATTCATGTAGAAGATTTATGTCAGTTATCAGACTTGTTAACGGAACAAAAATACAAAAGCTCATACGAACGCGTAGGCAAGATTATTAAACAATATGCTACCAATTCAGGGTTAGATACGATCAAATACTTTAGACTTGTCTTATTTAGCTTCCTAACAGGTAATAACGACATGCACTTAAAGAACTTCTCTTTGGTGCATACGGATATGGGAATCTTGTTTTCACCAGCGTATGATCTTTTAAATGTGAATCTAATCTTTCCTGAAGACAAAGAGGACCTAGCTTTAACATTAAACGGACGCAAAAGAAAAATAAAGCGTGCTGATTTTGATCAACTTGCTATAAGCTTAGGTATAACAGCGATTGTAAGAAAAAATATCTATGTGGATTTTACTAAACAAATTGAAAAAGTATATGATTTCATTGATCGTAGTTTTTTGACAGAGGAATACAAAGAAAACTACAAGTTGATCGTTCTAAATAAAATGAAACAAATTGAGCTATAAAAAGCGAATACTAAAAAAACACAGTTGATTTTCGTTTGAATTCCTTTGAAAAAAGTGTTGCACAAAAACATGCAAAATTGGTATAAACCCCTATAGATGCTAGGATGTGATTTATTGTATCAGGGGAGGTATAACATTTTACTTCGGTGAAACGATTAAAAAAACAGATGAATACGCGCCTATTCTATGATAAGGAGTTCCCCTTTTGCTTGTGTATAACTTATAATCATTCAAAAATACCAAGGAATAGTAAGGAATAGTAAGGAATTATAAAAAAAGTTGGGTATTTCGGTCAGACCGTGCCACCTATTTCGGTCAAAGACTTACATGTATCTTCATTTAAATTTTTGAAATTAAGTAATGGATTCAATCCAGACTTAAATAAAGTTTTTTTAACTAATTTTATTTCGTTATCCCTATTACAAAAAACTAATTATATTAGTCTGAAATTTAACTAAATACGCATAGAAGTGTAATGTTACGAAATTACGCCGTTTTTTGTTGCGTAAAAAAAACAAACAGACAAAATATTGACGAATAAATGAACTGCACAAATTGTAACATAGAAGTAATTTCAAAGTTTTGTCCAAATTGTGGTCAAAAAGCCCAACTTGAAAGAATTAATGGGCATTATATTAAATACGAAATCCAACATCTTTTCCATTTTGAAAAAGGATTTTTCTATACAATAAAGGAACTTCTACTCAGACCCGGTCAAAGTGTAAGAACGTTTTTAACTGAAAACAGAAGCAAGTACATGAAGCCGATTACTTTCATCATTGTAACTTCTCTTATTTACACCTTAGTAAATCAATATTTTAACATTGATGGTCAATATGAAAATTTAAAACTACAAAAAACAGAGATTATACAAAAGTGGATGCAAGACCACGTCGGGTATTCCAATATATTGCTGGGTGTGTTGATTGCATTTTTCGTTAAATTGTTTTTTAGAAAATACAATTATAACTTTTATGAAA
>JASLHL010000174.1 GCA_030152225.1 Flavobacterium sp.
CTTTTTCTGTATTTCAACGCATTGTAAAACATAGCCATGATTCCACAGCACATCAAGAAGAAAAATAGAAAGAAATATCTATAGCGTTTAAAAAATTGAAACATGATGATTTGAGTTTCCTACAAACTTACAAATTCCAACCCATAAATACGTTAAAGCTAGCTTAAAACCTACGAGTAAAAACGACCATTTGCCCCGTTGATTAAACCATTTATTTTGCTTGGAAACACACCAAATCAAACAAAAAAAGAAGTTTTATTCCCAAAATTTCAATTTATAGGCTGAAATGAAAATTACTCAAAAGATATTTTCTATTTTTGTTTAAACTAGAATTAAAGTAAAAACTGAAATAAAATGAAAAAAAGAGTATTATTAACCTCTGGTCTTGCTCTAGCTTCATTAGTTGCTTGTAAAGATGGCAAAAAAACTGAAGAAGTTGCAGATCAAGAGAATCACGGGATTAACTTAGAGTATATGGACTTAAGTGTAAATCCTGGGGATGACTTTTTCCGTTTTGTAAACGGTACGTGGTATGATAACACCGAGATTCCCAATGATAGAACCCGTTGGGGAAGTTTTGATGAATTAAGACAAAACACGGATAAAGATGCTTTGGCAATTTTAAAAGAAGCGGCTGAAGCTCATAATCTAGATGCGAAGTCAGACCAGGCAAAAGCGGTTGCTTTGTTTGAATCTTATTTAGATAATACTACGCGTAACAGTGTAGGTGTTACCCCTTTAAAACCTTACTTGGATCAAATCAACGCGATTCAAACGCCAGCAGACGTGACTAAATTGATCAACGACTTAGCGGATGAAGGTGGTTTAGGATTATACTCTTCCTATGTTTATGCTGATGCCAAAAACTCGAATGAGAACACGATTTATTTAAGTACAGGATCTTTAGGATTACCTGATCGCGATTACTATGTGTTGCAAGATGCAGACATGAAAGAAAAACGCGAGCAATACGTGGCACACGTAGCGCGTATGTTAGAAATGGCAGGTGAATCAAAAGAAGACGCAACTGCAGATGCTACACGCGTATTGACGATTGAAACAAAAATGGCAGAACCTCGTTTGACAAGAGTAGAACGTAGAGATAGCCGTTTAACCTACAATCCCATGACAATTGCTGAGCTACAAAAAACAACACCTGTTGTGGATTGGACGGCTTATTTTGATGCAACTGGATTGAAAAACATCGATAAGGTAGTGGTTTCGCAACCGCGTTATATGAAGGCATTGAACGACATTTTATCTGCTAAAAACATCGGAGATGTAAAGGCATACTTAAAATGGACTTTAGTAAATGGTTATGCTAGTACGTTATCTACGGATATGGAAACAGCAAACTGGGAGTTCTATTCTAAAACATTAGAAGGTGCAAAAGAGCAAAGACCTGCAGAAGAAAGAGCTCTTGCAGTGGTAAACAATACAATTGGTGAGGCTTTGGGTCAATTATACGTAGCGAAAAAATTCCCTGCTGAAGCGAAAGCGAAAGCACAAGCGATGATCAAAAACGTATTAACCGCTTTTGGTGAGCGCATCAAAAACTTACCATGGATGGCTGAAGAGACGAAAAAAGGAGCACTTGAAAAATTAGCAACTACTACCGTTAAAATTGGTTACCCTGACAAATGGGAGGACTATTCAACAATGGATATCAAATCACCTGAAGCTAAAGGAAACTATTTCGAAAACATGAGAAATGCATCGAAATGGGAAGTAGCGAAAAACAGAGAAGATTATGGTAAACCAGTAGATAAGACGAAATGGGGTATGTCACCACAAACAGTGAATGCTTACTTTAACCCATTATACAACGAAATCGTATTCCCAGCAGCTATCTTACAACCGCCATTCTATGATTACAAAGCAGATGAGGCAATCAACTACGGAGGAATTGGTGCAGTTATTGGACACGAAATCTCACATAGTTTTGACGACTCTGGAGCGCGTTATGACAAAAATGGTAACTTAAACAACTGGTGGACTGATGCTGACTTAGAGCGTTTTACTGTTTTAGGTAATAAATTAGCAGATCAATACAGTGCATTAGAGCCCTTACCAGGTGTTTTCGTTGATGGTCACTTTACATTAGGTGAAAATATCGGAGATTTAGGTGGAGTTAATGCTGCTTACGACGGATTAAAAATCTACTTAAAAGAAAATGGTGATCCAGGACTAATCGACGGTTATACACCTGAACAACGTTTCTTCATCTCTTGGGGAACAATCTGGAGAACGAAAGCACGTGATGAGGCAATCAAAAATCAAGTAAAAACAGATCCACACGCGCCAGGATATTATAGAGCATTTGTTCCTTTACAAAATGTGGATGCTTTTTACGAAGCATTCGATATCAAAGAAACAAACAAGCTTTACATCCAACCAGAAGAGCGAGTGAAAATTTGGTAGTATAAAAAAGGGTATTTCTATTCGAAATACCCTTTTTTACGTTATGAGAGATCGGTTATGGGTTATGGATAAATTCTCCTGAAATACCAAAATGAATTTCTTTGAACAAGAAAATAGAATTATAATCTGAGAACTCTTAACTTACTGCTTTAATTAACCCCAAAAGCATTTTTCTAATACTTACAAAATGTCTAGATTACAGTCTTCTAAACTACAAAATCCTAAATCAAATGAGATTAACAATTGTGTCTCTAATTCTGACAAACTTCCAATAGCAATATAAAGAAATTGTATCAATTCTTTATTACTTCTTCTTCCACATCCTTCTGCTATATTAGAAGGAATAGATATTGCACTCCGTCGTATTTGGCTAGTTAAACCGTAAATTTCTTCATTTGGAAACAAACTTGTCAATTTATAAATTTCCGAAACATAGTGTCTACTAACCTTCCAAACTTCTAAGTCCTTGTGTGTCATCATAAAATACTTTTCAAGACACATTGCAAATTTTAAACCATTTTTTACGTCATGAGAAATGAATTTTGAGTTATGGATAAAAGCTCATGCTGAACTCATAACCCATCACTCATAACCCATCACTCATAACTTTCAAAACCATCGGATCAATCTTTAATAACCATTCGTAATACTCCTCTTGTCCTTTTAATTGGTTTACATATTCTGCGATCAGGTAGTGCATTACAAGATCCTTGTGGCGATCTAATTTGAAAAACAACTTATTCGTTTCTAAATAGCGCTTAAACTGTCCAAATTCTTTTGAATCTCCTTGGAGATCCGCAATTAATTCGGCTGTTGTCATGGTATTATAGCGTTGGCGGTCTTTATCAATCTCTTGGAAAACGTAGTAACTTACCATGCCTGATTTCATCATCATCACAATAGCTTCTTCTCCGTGTTTTCGCGCAATAGGTACAAATACGTCAGGTACAATTCCCCCACCGCCATATACGATTCTACCGTTGAGTGTTTTAAATTGCAAACTATCCGCTACCTTAATACTATCAGCAGCATACAGTTCACCATGCTCATAACGCGAACGGAAATCATTGTTGTAATCCTCAATCCCATTTTTATAGTTCTTCTGAATGGATCGTCCAGAAGGTGTATAATAACGCGCTGTAGTTAGACGGATAGCTGAACCATCACCCAACATTAATTCTCGTTGTACTAACCCTTTACCAAAGGTACGTCGTCCGACAATTGTTCCTCTATCGTTATCCTGAATAGCCCCCGCAATAATCTCACTAGCCGAAGCACTCGTTTCATTGACTAAAATAAATAGCGGTTCTGAGGTAAACAGATTCGTACTTTTTGCTTTGGTCACTTTTTCTTGTCCACCACGATTGATCGTTTTAACGATGGTTTGATCGGTTGACAGCAAATCATTTAATATTTTACTCGATTGATCCATATAACCTCCACTATTATCGCGTAGGTCAATAATCAATCCTTTGATGTCTTGGGTTATCAAGTCTAACAATCCTGCTTGAAACTCTTCATAGGTTGTACTAGAAAATCGATTGACCTTGATATAACCATATTGATTGTCGAGTTTAAGGGCCACATCTACACTTTTCAGTGGAATTGGCTCCCGTTTCACTACGATATTTTGTAGCTCTTGTGTCGTCTTACGATACACTTCTAAGGTAATAGCTGTTCCTTCTTCTCCTCTTAATACAGTTGAAATAGTATCCGTTGAAATTTCTTTACCGTAAAGCACCCGTTGGTCTGCTTTCAAGATACGGTCTCCTGCTAATAATCCAGCCTTACTTGACGGCCCTCCTTCCAAGGGTTTAATGATCGCTAGTGAATCTTGATACAAATAGTACTGTACCCCAATCCCTACGAAACTTCCTTGCATGGATTCGGTCACTTCTTTCATCAAATCTTTGCCAATATAAACAGAATGAGGGTCTAATTGCTCCAGTATAGTTGTTACGGTGCGATCCACAATAGAATCCGTATCTACCTGATCGACGTATTCTTGTTCGATAAAGTCCAACAGTCGATTGAGTTTTAGCTTATTGTGATTGGTAAAAAAATTACTGTGTGTACGCTGGGAGGCCGATACAAGAAAACCGCCTAAGAGTACACCAAGGGACAGCGATATTGCAACGATAAAGGGCCAAAAAAACTTTTTCATCTCTTGTGTTAATCTAAATCCTCAATATGCACAACTTCAACACCAGCTTTGATCAAAAACTCAATACCAGCCATATCTTTATAGCCTTCTACATAAACAACGCGTTTTATACCAGCTTGGTGTATTAATTTACTGCAATCGCGACAAGGAGACATGGTAATATATAAAGTAGCATCTTGACAGCTCTGTGTTGAACTAGCCACCTTGAGAATTGCATTCGCTTCAGCATGTAGGACATACCAATACGTTTGATCGCGATCATCTTCACAACAATTGTCAAATCCCGTAGGTGTTCCATTATATCCATCTGAGATAATCATGCGATCTTTAACAATGATTGCGCCAACTTTTTTTCGTTTACAGTACGATAACTGTCCCCATTCACGTGCGATACGCAAATAGGCTTTATCATACTTCGTTACTTTAGGATTGGACATAAACCTCTATTTTTAACTCTTAATATACGACAAAAATACACATAAGTTTCACTTGACTCTCTATCCTCTTTTGAAATAATGCGATAATCCGAATCAAATCGAGTTTCACCTCTTTTGTATCTTCAACCTCAACACCCTTGACCACTTACATCCGCTAAGTTTGAGTGAATTTTTTTTTGATCCATACACGTTTTTTTCGCTATAAATTTTGTACATTACTTTTAATTAACACCTTAAACCAATTAACAACAAAAAATTACGAACTATGGCTTATTTAGATTTATATGACAGTGGCTTTAAAGAGCGTAACAAAGGGCATTTTGCCTCTATTGTACGCGTTGCCCTAGCGGATGGAGATATCAGTGAAGAGGAGCTTAAATTCCTAAATGAACTAGCAGATAAGCTTGATATTTCGACAGATGATTATGACAAAATCATGGCCAATCCCGAAAAATACCCCGTTAATCCGCCTTATTTAGAGATTAACCGAATTGAGCGCTTATATGATTTAGCGCGTATGGTGTATGTGAATCACGTATTAGGACCAAAGCAAAAGGACATCTTGCGCAAATTTGCGGCAGCTTTAGGTTTTACTGGTGACATTGACTTAATTGTCAACAAGTCTCTATCGCTTTTAGTACTAGGGGTTGACCTAGATACTTTTATTGAAGAAATTCAAAAAATTAAACGCTAAAAAAAAGGGGGTTTACACTTGTAAAACCCCTTTTATATTTTGCTACCTCGTTAAGAGTGTAATGCCATAAATTCTTCTGCCTTTTCTACCATATTTTTACTACCACAGAAAAAAGGAACACGTTGATGTAACTCCGTTGGTTCAATTTCCATGATGCGTTGGTATCCATCAGAGGCTCTACCTCCTGCTTGCTCCATAATAAAGGCAATGGGGTTGCATTCATACAACAATCTCAATTTCCCTTTCGGTGCTTTTGTACTTGTTGGGTAGATGTAAATTCCTCCTTTTAAAATATTGCGGTGAATATCCGAAACTAAACTTCCGATATAACGTGCAGAGTAAGGACGATTTCCTTGTTCTTCTTGACAGTATTTTAAATAATCCTTCACTCCTTGTGGAAATTGAATGTAATTTCCCTCGTTGATAGAATAGATTGAACCATCTTCTTTGATCTTCATATCTGGATGCGATAAATAGAACGTTCCAATCGCTGGGTTTAAGGTAAACCCGTTTACTCCTGCTCCTGTAGTATACACTAACATCGTTGATGAACCATATACGATATATCCCGCAGCAACCTGATTTTCTCCTTTTTGTAAAAAGTCTTCTAATTGTACAGGCGTTCCTTCTGGAGTCACACGACGGTAAATAGAAAAAATAGTTCCTACTGACACGTTTACATCAATATTAGAAGATCCATCTAGTGGATCTATTAAGACAACATATTTGCTATCGTTATCTCCTTTTTTTCCATGAATGGTGATGAAATCGTCCTCCTCTTCTGAAGCAATTCCACATACGATTTCACGATTTACTAGCGTGTTAATAAACACCTCATTTGCGTAAACATCTAATTTTTGTTGTTGTTCACCTTGTATGTTTTCTGTACCAAAAGCGCCTACAATATCAACTAAACCAGCTTGGTTTACTTGGTGACTAACTACTTTCGCAGCAAGTCGTAAAGAGTTAATTAAACGAGAAAGCTCTCCTGATGAGTATTTAAAATGCTCTTGTTTGTCGATAATAAACTCCCCTAGGGTTTGATGTCTTTTTGTTGTCATGGAAAAATGATTCTTTAGTTGTGTATTTGCTGTGCAAATATCGTTAATTTTGTCATTCAAATGAAGTTATTAACCATAAATCCAACAAAAGACATGAATGTTAGAACAGCTACTCCAGCTGATATGCCAGCTGTACTAAATTTGATTCAAGAATTAGCGACCTTTGAGAAAGAACCCGAAGCCGTAATCATCACTGCGGAAGACCTTATTCGCGATGGTTTTGGCTCACAACCTCTTTTTCGCGTGTGGGTGGCTGAACATGAAAATGAAATAATAGGTATGGCTTTGTTCTACTACCGCTACTCTACATGGAAAGGGAAAACCATCCACTTAGAAGATCTAATCGTTACAGAAAAAGCGAGAGGAACAGGAGCGGGTCTTGCCTTGTACAAAAAAGTCATTGCTATTGCAAAAGAAGAAGGAGTAAAACGCGTGGAATGGGTGGTTCTCAACTGGAATACACCAGCAATTGAGTTCTACAAAAAATCAGGCGCAACTGTATTGGAAGATTGGTATACTGTTCAAATGAGCGAGCAAGGAATTCACGCCTTTATCACAAATTAGTTGAATATGAAAATATATAAATTTGGTGGGGCTTCTGTAAAAGATGCTGACAATGTAAAAAACGTAGCTCAAGTACTGCGTACTGTGGGATATGCTGATAGCCTACTCATCGCATCAGCCATGGGTAAAACAACCAATGCCCTCGAAGTGGTCGTACACAACTATTTTCAAAATCGCTTTGATTTAGCTGAATCCGTACAAACCGTTAAAACGTATCACTTCGAGATTTTACATGATTTATTTATCGATATGAATCATCCGGTTTACCAAGCGATCGAGGAATTATTTACATCGCTAACTTCTTTTTTGTTGAACAATAAATCGCCTAACTACAATTTTGTCTATGATCAGATTGTCAGCTATGGCGAATTGCTATCGACCACTATTCTACACCACTATTTACACCATGCAGGTATTGAAAATATGTGGATGGATGCTCGAAATTTAATTAAGACGGATACTACCTATCGCGATGCCAATGTACAATGGGACACGACTTGTGCAGCCATTACGCAAGCCATCGATAAAAAAGAGCTGTATATCACCCAAGGGTTTATCGGTTCGGATTACAATGGTTTTTCTACGACCTTGGGCAGAGAGGGTTCGGATTATTCTGCAGCGATCTTTGCTTATGCCTTACATGCAGAAAGCGTGACTATTTGGAAAGATGTACCAGGTGTACTCAACGCAGATCCTCGTTATTTCGAGGAAACAACACTCTTGGAGCAAATTTCCTATCAAGAAGCCATTGAATTGGCGTTTTATGGGGCCTCTGTTATACACCCTAAAACACTACAACCGCTACGTCAAAAGGAAATTCCACTTTATGTAAAATCCTTTGTCAATCCGACCTTAGCAGGAACCTCCGTGTCACGTGGAGCGGATTTAAAACCCGCGATTCCCTGCTTTATCGTCAAGAAAAATCAACTATTGATTTCGCTTTCATCCAAAGATTTCTCGTTTATCATGGAGCAAAACATTAGCGATATTTTCAAGCTTTTTTGCGAATATAACATCAAAGTCAATGTCATTCAAAACTCGGCCATCAGTTTTTCTGTTTGTGTGGAGGATAAATTCAATCACTTTGAAGCATTGCGTCAAAAGCTCAACCATCAGTATCGCGTGAGCTATAATGAAAATGTTTCCCTCTACACGATTCGCCATTTTGACGAGGCCTCTGCTGATCGTATCTTACTTGATCGCACGCTTTTATTAAAACAGGTCAATCGAGAAACCATGCAAATTGTAACCAAAGAATAACGAGATAGCTTCATTTTTATGAAGCTATTTTTGTTTCCCTAGGTTTTGTTCCCGTGGGGGAGCTTTGTTAAATATTATGATAAATACACTACTTTTGAGGAATTGGAGTTTATAGTTAGATGAACCTACAGCGAATTTTATTTCTTTTCCTTTTTTGGTATTCTTGCGGCTATGCACAAGAAGGGAATTCGCTGTATCAACAACGGACTTGGGAAGCAGGACAGACGAGCATTCAATTGCCTCCCACCCCACTGAACAATAGTTTTTTTGAAATACGAGATGCGCATAATGTGCTAGTCTCTCCTGCTGCTTATCACGTAAACTTTGAGACAAATACCGTTACTTTACTCCAATCCACGCTCGATTTTCCACTAATACTCTACTATTTAGAGCTACCGTCGTTTTTAACCACGCCCATAAGCTATTATGATACCTCGCGTATTGTGCCCAATGAAGCAGGGAACTTCACCTATCAACACTCAACCAGCCACAAACCTGCTTTTGTTCCGTTTGAGGGGCTAAATACCATGGGAAGTTTATCGCGAGGATTAACCATGGGAACCAATCAAAGTGCAGTTACCTCATCCAATTTAGATTTACAGATCACAGGAAATTTATCCGATCGCGTCAAAATTCGCGCGTCTATTCAAGATAATAACCTACCGCTACAATATGGGGGTTACTCACAAAAAATCAATGAATTCGACCAAATTTTTATTGAGCTATTTTCCGATACTTGGTCTATTCGAGCAGGAGATATTTTCTTAGAAAATAGAAGCCGACGTTTTTTAAACTTCAACAAAAAAGTACAGGGGTTATCGACGCGTTTTATCTTTGGAGATGAGGAAAATAAAACGACTATCGAAGCCGCTGCTGCCTTGGCACGAGGTCAATACACCCGCAGTACCTTTAACGGTCAAGAGGGAAATCAAGGTCCATATAAATTAAAAGGGGGTAATGGAGAGCTATACATCTTAATTGTCTCGGGTTCTGAAAAAGTGTATGTCAATGGATTACTCCTACAACGAGGAGAAGAAAATGACTATGTTATCGATTACAACTCGGGAGAATTGCGTTTTACTACGCGTTATCCCATTACTGCTGACATGCGTATTGCTATTGAATACCAGTACACGGATCGCAACTATACCCGTTTTGTGGGTTATGGAAATATTCAACATGAAACCAAAACCTGGCAACTGGGAGTAAGTGTTTTTACAGAAACGGATTTAAAAAATCAAAACCTCCAACAGAACTTAACAGAAGAGCAAATCGACATCCTCAAACAAGCAGGAAATGATCCTGCACGTATGATTGCTCCTTCTGCTTATCGCGATACCTATTCGGAAAACAAAATTCTTTATACCAAGGAGCAAACGGTGGAGGGGCAAGCGTATTTTGCCTTTTCAACAGATCCTGAAGCCGAATTATACCACGTCACCTTTATGGCAGTGGGGAACAACCAAGGGGATTATGTTCTAAAGAGCACCCAGTCCATTGGACGCATATACGAATACGTCACGCCCCTTAATGGCGAACCACAAGGAAATTATTCTCCTGTGGTCAAACTCGTTGCTCCCATACAAAATACCATTGCGAC
The DNA here is from genome assembly GCA_030152225.1 of Flavobacterium sp. Lineage (GTDB taxonomy): Bacteria > Bacteroidota > Bacteroidia > Flavobacteriales > Flavobacteriaceae > Flavobacterium. Next base: position 10,202 of record JASLHL010000174.1, read on the forward strand.
CTTTAATGCGGCCTATCACCCTTCTGAGAAAACGGCAGTAGATGTAGAGCTTGCCTTCAGCAATCACGATGCCAATTTATTCTCGTCTTTAGACCAGGAAGAGAACAAAGGTTGGGCTACCGCGATGAAAGGAAAACAACGTCTATGGACGCACAACCAAACGCAATTAAATGTAGTGACAGACCTCCAATTCATCCACAAGAATTTCCATTCCTTAGAAAATCTATTTTCGATTGAATTTGATCGCAACTGGAATTTACAATATGCAGAAGGAAATCAAAGTTTATTAACGGGAGGATTAGAGCTTATCACAGCAGGAAAAGGAAGCGCCACTTATCTCGTTGAACAGCTTAATTTTGGTTCTGACTACAAGGGACATCGACAAAATTTAACGGGAACTTGGCAGGCTAAACCTTGGTTCATTCAAACGCAGAATAGCCTTATGCAAGCGGATGGAATAATACAAAAAACAACCTTTATCCAAAGTCATTCTCAGGCCAAATACCATTGGGATCAAAACTATATAGGTACGCGTATCGATTTTGAACAAAACAAGGAAACGGATCAAGAGACCCAGCTCCTCCATCCCATCAGTCACCGATACACTTCGGTAGATTTATTTGTAGGTCGCGGAGATTCACTGGGGAAAAACATCGAGTTGGGGTACCAATTTCGAATCAACGACAGCCTCCAAAACAACAAATTAGCTCCTTTTTCAAAGGCACATACGTTTTATTTAAAATCACAGCTTCTCAAATCGGAAACGCGCGATTTAAATCTCTATGCGAATTACCGATCCGTACGTCCTGTGGATGAAGCAAAACCAACAGAGAATACCGTAAATAGTGTATTGACCTACCGCGATCAGTTTTTTAAGGGATTTGTTCAATCGCATACTTTATATGAAATTAGCTCAGGAACCATTGCTCAGCAAGAATTCACCTACTTAGAAGTTGAACCTGGTCGAGGACAATACATGTGGATTGACTACAACAACAATGGCATACAGGAATTGGAAGAATTCGAACTTGCCCCTTATCCTGATTTAGGAAAATATGTACGCTTATACTTACCAAGTCAGGTTTTCTTGCCAACCAATCAAAACAAGCTCACCCAAACACTAACGCTAAATCCAGCAGCGCTTTGGCAAAATGAAACGGGAATCAAACGATTGCTTGCTTTTTTCTACAATCAAACCTCGTATAGCATCGACCGTAAAGATCTGAAAAAAGGCAACCAACTTAGACTTCATCCATTCACTGCAGATGAAGAGCAGATGGTAGGATTAATGGAGAATTTCAACAATTACCTCTATTACAATCGCGGCAAAAAACGCCATAGTGTTACGTATATGTACACCCAATCAAAGAGTAAAAACTTACTGTCCTATGGTACGACAGAAAACAAGATTAAAACCCATCAATTAGGCTACAATCACCTCATTCAAAAAACGTGGCTGATTGATCTATTGGGTAAAACCACCCAACAGGAGACCCAATCCCCTTCTTACGCAAGTAAAAACTACGAGCTTCAAATTCAAGGTTTTGAAACTAAGCTTTCTTATCTGTTTTCATCCCAAGCGCAAGTGGATGTGTTCTATATCTTCCAAGAGAAAAAGAACCAAACAGCTGAATTCGAAAATTTACAACAACATCGCATCGGTGCTTCCTTTACAGTAAATCAGCCAAAACTATTCACCATGAATGGCGAATTCTCCTTTTTTCAAAATACCTTTACAGGTAATGCCTTCTCTCCTATTGGCTATCAAATGTTGGAGGGATTACAACCCGGGAAAAATATGACTTGGCGTTTGATGTTCCAGAAGAACTTAACCAATTACCTAGATCTTAGTTTGAATTATCAAGGCCGAAGCAACGAATCTACAGCAACTATTCACACGGGAAGTGTACAATTGCGTGCGTTTTTTTAATGGTTGTTCTTTGGGCGGTTTATCTCACAGCGTTTACATTTGTTTTGGTATTCGATGAATCTTCGATTTGCTCTTTGCTCTTTGCACGGTTTATCTCACTGAGTTTACATTTATTTTGATGTTCGATGAATCTGCGTTACGATTTGATTTTTATCAACGTTATTGTAACTTGTAAAGGTAAACCGTAAACTAACTAACATGTACAGCGATAAATATTCTTTGTGTTTCCAACCCGATGAAGTCTTAATTGAGCAAGTGAAAATGCTAAAATTACAATTGGGAGAAGCTATTGGTTGGTATAACAGTAAGAATTCATTGGCCCATTTAACCATTGCTGAATTTCAAGCGAGTGAAGCCGACATTCAACGCATGCAGCAACAAATTCAGCGTTGTTGTACAAGTTTTACACCAGTAGAAACGTATTTAACCGAATTTGGAACTTATCCCAATGGGACTTTTTTTCTTGCCGTAGACGCAATTGCCAAACCGCAATTAAGGGAATATGCACAAAAATTATTTCAAACCTTGCAGTTAAAAAAAGCATACAAATGCACGGATCCTCACTTGTCTATTGGGCGAAAATTAGACCCTAATAAAATCCAAAAGGCCTATGCGTTGTTTGAACAGCCTGATTTACATTTTACTTGTAATCAAATTGTATTAAGACGTCTCAACACGCAACGACGACAATTTGATATCCTTTCAACGTATCCTTTTTTATCCCAACCGTTGATTGAAGATACACAGTTAACCCTATTTTAAAGTGCTTTTTTGCCAATTGACAAATTCTCTTCTTCTTTTTTTTCTTATTTTTGAGTTTACACAAAACTTAAATTATGGAAAACAGCAACAATAATACGCTAACGTGGGATGATTTTATGAAAGTAGAAATGCGCGTTGGTACAATTATTCAAGCCGAAGAATTCAAAGAAGTCCGCAATCCTGCTTATAAATTAGTTGTTGATTTTGGCGAAGAGATTGGGTTGAGAAAAACATCAGCTCAAATTACCAAACTATATACCCCAGAGGAATTAATAGGAAAACAAGTGATTGCCGTCGTTAATTTTCCACCAAAACAAATTGCTAATATCATGAGTGAATGTTTGGTCATGGGAGCAGTAGAAGGAAAAGAAGTAACCCTAATGAGTTTAGATAAACCCGTAAAAAACGGATTAAGAATAGGCTAATAAAGCAAAAAAAAGGTTTCCACATGGAAACCTTTTTCTATTTATTTATTGGTGTAACAAAGCGTATAAGGCAAATGTTCCCAACCAATGACTTCCCATATAGTCATCATCCGTAATATTGCCAAACGAGGTCTCAAAATGATGGTTTCCAATAGGGCGTAGGTGCGCTAACTCTGGAAGTTTTTTAGCGAGATCTGCTAAACAAGTTGCTCTGCTAAAATTCAAACCATCTAAATGTACCAAATGACCATCCGTACGATCGGAAACCTTCCCCACTTCTAGTTCAAAATCTGTAGCAAAAACATCGGGTAAAAAGGCCGTTAACCACGTTCTAAATGCAGTTTCGTCCTGAATTTTACTCATCAATCGCGCCTCTTCTAAGCATGGAGAAAGGAAATCATGTCCACTAGGTTCAAAGGCCAAATTACAGTGTATATCCTTTGCATAGAGTCGATGTGCAGTTTCTACAAGTAAGCTTTCGAAATCCGTTTGCTTCATCAAACGCGCATATTCTAACGACAAAGACAAACCATAGGCTGTATTATCGTGGGTTCCCGTGCGAATTGGATAATTTAATTTGGGCAAATAAGTGGTGTAGCGCTCCATCAATACCTGTGCTAATGGCTCTAAATAGCTAGCCCAACGCTGAGCATCCTCGTCCTCCCAAGTGGACAGCGCACCATGCAGTTGAAATAACCAGGCCCATCCATAGGTGCGTTCAAACGTCTTATTATTGGGATCGTCAAAGAAAGCTAACTCAACCTTGACATGTTCAGGTGTAATCAACGTATTCAGACGCTTGCGAATTTCACCATTTTGATCCAACTCTGGAAAGCGCTTCATCAGTTCAATAATAGACCAGTACCCATGTACTGCGGAATGCCAATCAAAACAACCATAAAAAATAGGGCGCAATTGTTGAGGCGTCTTTAGATCCGTATCCGCCCCTAAAACTTGCCCCAATTTATTGGGATATTCCTGTTCAATACAATGCAAAGGCAAAGCGATAATCTTTTGCGCTTCCCTTACACTTAACACTAGAGGAGCCGTTGTCTCCATTGAGGTTTCTATTGTTTTTTCTTCAACCTTGTTCTTTTCTTTGGGTGTACATCCAAGTAGTGCTAAACTCAGCAAGGTTAAAACACTTATTTTTCTCATTGTATCTCGTTTAGCTCACAAGGTAGGAATTATTCTAAAAATAAAGACCTTCAAAATTGAAATAATCAACTCCATTTATCAAACAACCACTCTCCTATCTTTTTGACTATCTACACCTTACAAAAAGAATAGGGTTTAGAAATAAATGCCGTTTGGACGATCACTTTTTTGTACATTTGAAATAAAAAATGCATAAAATCACCCTACCCTTTTTAAGTGTCCTCCTGTTAACAGTCACTTTCATCTCCTGTGACAATAAGTCTTTGAATTCATCCAAGGCTATTACAGCAATTGAAGCATACATGGAAACACAACCCATTTATGAAAGTACGATCTTTACTGTTGGAGATACCAAACTCAGAACTAGAAAAGACGCAGATCTCATTCAGCAATACCAACAATTAGCAGAGGAAGGATACCTCAATCTTGCAGATTTTAGCACCAAAAAACGCTTTATGTCGAAAGACAGCCTATGGCAAGGAACGATCAAATTAACAGCAAAAGCACATCCATATGTCTTAGAGCAAAAAGGCAATAAAATCAAAGTAAAAACCATTGAATACTTGGTTGATAAGGACAATGGATTCCAATTGGATTCCAAAGGTAAAAAGTCCGCTACAGCGACAGTAATGTTGAAAAAAAGCCCTACGCCTTTTCATTTCTTGAAGGAAGATAAATCACCGAATACGGAATTTATCACGAGAAAATTCAAAATGAAGTATGCCGAAGAAACAGGCTGGAAAATCACAAAATAATCCATGGGTAAGAATATTTTTATTTTAGTTTTAATACAGGCCTTACTAGCGGTATTAATGGCATTTATGATATCTAAAATGTCGTTTATTGGACGTATGGGTATTACTTTTTTATATCGCGAATACCTCGTTTTAAAATCCCCATGGAAAACAGCACTTGTTATTTTTGCTGTTCAGCTTTTTCTCATTGTGATTTTAGCTTTTTTCAAATATTTTACTCCAGCAAAAATTGCCAATACGTTGGCTATTTTCACCATACTTATCGGATTAGGTGCGGCTTATTACACCTACCTTGATTTTACGATGACCTCACATAAATACATGAAGAGCAATTTTCACACGGGTTTTTATTTATTTTGGGGCGCTTGGATCTTTTCTGCAATTTTCTTTCTATTTTTAAAGAAAAAGAAAGTAGTCCTGACAGACTTAGCATCCACAACACCTAATCTCGAAACGGAATCACTTTCCTAAATGAACCACTCACATGAAAACACAATACTTCTTTCCCTTGGTTTTAGTGGCTGTCGCTTTAACCCATTGTACAAATAAAAGCAAAGAGACACAGGAGCCTCAACGCATCAAGCTAGAACAACCTGCTTCTACAAACGCTACACAGCCGGTTCAAATCCCGATGCACGCCACCAAGGAGAACAGTTCATCTGGGCTTACTTCATTCAAAATCAAGGAAGAAATGAAGCAAGAGATGCAAGAAAATGCAAGAGAAAAAAATACAATCGAAGAATAAGGTTTAACGTCTAATTATTTTTATTCCAACTAAAAATAGTTAAGTTTACTTGACAAACCAATTAACTAATCATGAAGAACTATTTATTTGCAGTATCAACTTTGTTTATTTTAGGCCTAACTTCTTGTAAGGATACAGGGAAAGAGCCCTCAAATATTACGATTGATGGAGCAGCAACAGAACAACCAGCGAGTACAGCTCCTGCCATGGACGCTGAACCTACGCCGGCACCCAATACAGCTACTCCAGCAACAACAAATCAGGCAACAACAAATCAGGCAACAACGAACCAAACAGCAGCAAAGAGCAATCTAAACCCTCCACATGGACAACCAGGTCACCGTTGTGACATTAATGTTGGAGAGCCTCTAGACTCACCACCTAGAAATATGGGTGGAGCAACACCGATGACCAATGCAAAACCAGCATCAAATCAAGGACAACCATTTCTAGTGAATGATGCAGCGAAGAGTCGCATCGCCCAAGAACAAGGTCAAACCGCTAGCAGTGGAAAAGTTAATCCTCCTCATGGACAACCAGGACATCGTTGTGATATCAACGTAGGAGATCCACTTCCATAATGTAGTTATTTTATTATTTAATATCCATAAAAAAGGCAAAATCGATCGTGATTTTGCCTTTTTTGCTTGTATACCGATAAAAAAACCAATAAAAACACAGTAAAATAATCCATTCAACTTACAGCAATATTGCTTATTTTTGCATTCTTATTAATTTCATATAGATAATAGTTTATGATACAAGATCCGAAAAGATATACGCTAACGGCGGCATTGCCTTATACCAATGGTCCCATCCACATTGGACACCTAGCAGGTGTTTATGTTCCGGCTGATATTTATGCTCGATTCTTGCGAATGCAAGGCAAAGATGTTGCCTTCATCTGTGGAAGCGACGAACACGGGGTTGCTATTTCTATGAAAGCGAAAAAAGAAGGCATTACCCCTCAACAGGTAATCGATAAATACAACGGAATTATCAAGCAATCTTTTGAAGATTTTGGTATTTCGTTTGACAATTACTCGCGTACTTCTTCTTCTATACACCATCAAACAGCATCTGAATTTTTCAAGAAGTTGTATAACGAAGGGAAATTTATCGAAGAAATCACAGAACAATTATACGATGAGCAAGCTCAACAATTTTTGGCAGACCGTTTTGTTATGGGAACTTGCCCAAAATGTGCAAATGAAGAAGCCTACGGTGATCAATGTGAAAAATGTGGTACTTCGTTGAATGCTACGGATTTAATCAATCCCAAATCAACAATCACTGGTACAAAACCCATTTTAAAATCAACCAAACACTGGTTTTTACCCCTCGATCAATACGATGGATTCTTACGTGAGTGGATTTTAGAAGGACATAAAAACGACTGGAAACCCAATGTATACGGACAAGTAAAATCGTGGTTAGACGACGGTTTAAAACCTCGTGCTGTAACCCGTGATTTGGATTGGGGAATTCCTGTTCCCGTAGAAGGAGCAGATGGCAAAGTATTGTATGTGTGGTTTGATGCGCCTATTGGTTATATTTCATCAACGAAAGAATGGGCCGCTCGCGAAGGAAAAGATTGGGAACCGTATTGGAAATCAGAAGACACCAAATTAGTGCACTTCATTGGAAAAGACAATATTGTCTTCCATTGTGTGATTTTCCCAGCGATGCTGAAAGCAGAAGGAAGCTACATCTTACCTGACAATGTACCAGCTAACGAGTTTTTGAACCTAGAAGGAAACAAACTTTCTACCTCAAAAAACTGGGCGGTTTGGTTACATGAATACTTACAAGATTTCCCTGGTCAACAGGATGTATTGCGCTATGCTTTAACAGCAAATGCACCCGAAACAAAAGACAATGACTTTACTTGGAAAGATTTTCAAGCGAGAAATAACAACGAATTAGTAGCTATTTTTGGTAACTTCATCAACCGTGTTGTCGTATTAACAAACAAATACTACAACGGTGTAGTACCACAACCGCATGCGTTTTCAGACGTAGATATCGCAACTTTAGAAGAGTTACGCGCTTATCCAGCTGTAATTGAGAGTTCTATTGATCGTTACCGCTTCAGAGAGGCATTAGGAGAGATGATGAATGTTGCGCGTTTAGGAAATAAATACTTGGCAGATGAAGAGCCTTGGAAATTGATCAAAATGGATGAAGCACGTGTACAAACACAAATGTATGTAGCCTTGCAAATTGCAGCAGCTTTAAGCACATTAGCAGAACCTTTCTTGCCTTTCACTGCGACAAAATTAAAATCGATCTTGCGCTTGGAAACTCCATTAGCTTGGTCTGCTATTGAAGCAGATCAACCTTTAATTCAACATGGACACCAAATTGGTGAAGCGGAATTGTTGTTTGCTAAGATTGAAGATGAAGCAATCCAAAAACAATTGGATCGCTTAGAAGCTTCTAAACAAGAAAATAAAGCAGCTAATGCAGTGGTAGAACCACAAAAAGACACCGCAACTTTTGACGATTTTGCTAAATTAGATTTGCGTGTTGGTACGATTATCGAAGCAGAAAAAATGCCAAAAGCCAACAAGCTTCTAGTATTAAAAGTGGATACCGGACTGGATGTTAGAACGATTGTATCGGGTATTGCAGAACACTTCAAACCTGAAGATATTATTGGTCAACGCGTAACGGTATTAGCGAACTTAGCACCAAGAGCTTTACGCGGAGTAGAAAGTCAAGGAATGATCTTGATGACAGAAGATGCCAATGGCAAATTGGTCTTCGTTAATCCAGGAGAAGAAGGAGTAAAAAACGGAGCAACAATTAATTAATTATACTAAAAAAGGGTGTCCAGTTGGACACTCTTTTTTTTATTCTTGTTTAAGTATGCCATTACTTGCACAAGAAAAACAGCCTTCTCTTTCTGCTACATAAAAGCTATATTTACGCAAAATTAACACCTAACTATAGTGAAATATATTGCAACCCTACTCCTACTTTGTTTTCTAGGCTCTTTACAAGCTCAAGTAAAAGAAGTGAAAATTCCAACGAAGTTGGACAATATTACCCAAGCGTATCATTATAATACCGATAACAAAAATTTCTTTTTCTTGCAATCTCGTAAGCAATTACAAGGGGTTCAATTGACAGATAGTCTAACTGAAAAACAATCCTTGTTTACAACTATTCCTTATTACTTTGATGATACAGTTGTTGCTTTTACAGCGGCTGAAGAAAATAAAGCCACAATGTATATTACAACAGCAAAAGACATTCAAGCTAAAACCTTTGATTTTAAGCAAAATAGAACAACTACGGCTGCTCCTTTTACCTGGAATGACAAAGAAGAAGATTCATTTTTACATTTTTCACATGGGGATAAATTTTACGCCCTTCATACCAGATTCCAAAATAATCAAATCCGTTTCTTGCAACTAGATGCAAACTTAAAACCGCAAAAAGATACCCTAGTAAACTTTACAGGCTATAATTTTTATTTAGGTTCTAACAGTCAGGTATCTCTCAATCAAGCTTTACAAGATTCGGTACCGATGACCTATATCGAAATGAATCAACCTACAGATTTACTAAAAGCAGCGGCACAAAGAAAATACTATATTCACAACGATATTCTTTATATCACTTTGGATACTTCCAATCAAAGTACCGAAATTTTGAGTATTGACCTAAACACTCAAAAATCTACTTATGCTAGTTATCCACAACCGTTCAACAAACCGCATTTAAAACATCCTGCATCTAATTCTATGCTTTTTGACAATAAGCTTGTGCAAGCTTATTTTGATAAACAATTCATTTCTATTCTACTTCGAGATGAACAGGGAGAACCTCTAAAGACATTTAATATGACAAAGGATAACGCTGATTTTATAACAGGTGAAATGATAATGATTAGGAATGTTAGAGGCTTATTTAAAGATCAACATACCTCAGTAGATAAAACAGGTCAGTTTTTACTATCAGCTAAAAATAACAGTTTACATGGAATCATTGCCTATCCAGTTGGAGACCATATTGTTATGCAATTTGGCTCGGCAAATCGGAACAAACCATTTGCTCGTAACTTTTTCTTTGATGTTTTTATCAATGGATCTAAAACGAATATGTTCAATCCTTATTTTAAATCGATAGTTGTCCTTGCCACTACAGCCTTAGATCAGCAATTAGAGCCTGATTTCTCCTTTGCGATACCCAACGAAGATAAGTTGAGAACATTAAGAAGAAAACGAGGTTTCAGAATAACAAATAACAAGTATAAACTCGTATTTAAAGCTAATAATCAAGATTATTACGGCAAACAAGAATCAGGAAGTAAAACGTTTGATTTAGTACCTTTTTAAAATAAAAACCCGCTTGCATGAAATTGATGCAAGCGGGTTTTTATTTTATTTTCTGTGAGTTAGCCCTTGGATCTTACGCCATTTATGCTATTTATATTTACTCGCTTCCTCAAGCAAAGTCAAATCAACGTTTTCCAATTGAATGGTTGTAGCGCGAATCAAACTCTCCAATTGTTTAGCATTAGTAGCACTGACAATGGGCGCAGTAATTACAGGTTGATGCAACAACCAAGCGATCGCTATCTCAGCACTTGTTGCCTGATGTTTTTGAGCGATTTGAGCTAAAGCATCCAGGATATTCAATCCGCGATCATTCAGATAGTGTTCCACCATCATTTTACGCGCACTTCCCTCTAAATCTGCTTCTGTCCTATACTTACCAGAAAGAAATCCGCTTGCTAAGGCAAAATAAGGCATTACAGCTATGTTTTCTTTCTTGGCTATCTCTGCATACTCTTTTTCAAATTGCTCTCTGTCATAGAGGTTATAAAGCGGTTGAAGCGCAATATACTTAGTCCATCCTTTTACTTCTGCTATTTGATTACTCTCCAGTAAGCGTTCTTTACTCAAATTAGAGGCACCCAGGGTACGAACCTTTCCTGCTTGAATCAACTCTTGAAAAGTCCCCATGATTTCCTCAACCCCTACATTGAGATCATCGTGATGCGAATAGTATAAATCAATATAATCCGTACGCAAACGCTGCAAAGAGGCATCAACTCCATCAATAATTTGCTGTCGAGTCAATCCTCGTTCTACGCCTTGCATACCTCCACCCACTTTGGTAGCTAAAACTACATCCTGTCTTTTCTTACTCTCCATAAACCATTTACCAAGAATGCGCTCCGACTCTCCCCCTACGTTTCCCTCTACCCAATGCGAATAGCTATTGGCTGTATCTATAAAATTAATCCCTTGATCGTGTAATTCATCCAGCATACGCAAGGATTCTTTTTCATTTAACGTCCAGCCAAATACATTTCCTCCAAAGCAAATGCTTGAGATGCTTAATTCATTAGTTAATTTCTTTTTCTCCATGTTCTTATGTGTTTGTGTGTTTATAAAAACGCTCGTTTATACGTTCAAATCGAATTCATCTTCCCTAAAAAGCGTCTGTACAAGATACAACAAAAAAAAGAGCGGCTATTTTCATAACCGCTCTTTTTATATCGTAGTAATTTACTAGAAATTGAATCTCATTGTAAAGTTCCATGTTCTACCTGCTCCTAACATCACTTCATTGCGAACATCAACTCCTTTCCAAGTTGTACTTGTCGGTGTTGCTTCAATATTTGTTCTTGCAGAAGAAATATAGGTAGTATCGAATACGTTATTTACGTTAAAACGCATTGTTAACGCATTTTGTTTTTCTTTACCAAGTTCCATGCGGTAAGAAAGACCTGCATCAAACAAATTAAATGCTGGTAACTTCATTGATCCATTTTTACCTTCTTCTTTAGCATCAGTAACAACTAAAGTACCATAGAAGTTGTCATTGTATCTGTAGTTTGCATCAATTTTCAATCCTTTTGCTATTTCGTAGCCTGCTCCTAAGTTTGCAATTAACTGAGGCGCTCCACCCACTTTAGCTCCATCAATATATAAAGTGTGTGTTTTGAATCCTGACTCAGGTTGACCTGGTTCATTATAGATCGGTTGATTCGTCTCCTCGTTATAGTAGGTTCCTGTAACATTTGATCCATAATGCCAATCTCCCCAAGAGAAAGATCCTGTAATAGTTAAACGATCTACTGGATAGTAAATGAAATCCATTTCCATTCCTGTGTGGATTTGTTCAACTCCAACTAAAGTAGCATAACCATTAGCAGTTACAATACTTCCGTCTACCCCTTTATCTTGCACTTTTCCTGTTGCACGTGTAACTCTATCTTTCCAAGACGTTCTATATAAATTTAAGTTCGCTCTTAGTTTATGGCTTCTATATCCATAACCTGCTTCTAAACCGAATATTTTTTCGTTTGTTAAATCAGGATTTAATGTATTGGTATTATTTAAATACACCCCATTATTCATGAAAGGTTGACGAGAGAAATAACCTGAGTTAACAAAAACATTGTGATTTTCATCAATGTTGTAGTTTGCGCCCCCTTTAATACTTCCTCCTAAGATACTTTCCCAATCTGTTTTGTAGTCTTTCGCACCTTCAGCAGTACTGCGATCATAGTTGAAATAATCAACACGCTGCATCCATTGGTTAGAAATTGCTCCTTGAACGAATACAGACAAATCATCTTTAGAGTATTCTACTTGACCGAATCCACCTAACCATTTTACGTTACCATCATTGTGGTATCCTACTTTTTCTCTATTATTCCAATTTACCCATGGATCCAAAGTAGCTTTAGCATCATACATTTGATTTACAACATAATGTTGGTTGTTATTATTCATGTTTTTAGCAACATAAAAACCATCAGCCCCCATCAAATTATCAAGTAATTGGTAGTGGTACCCTTTGTAAATACGTCCATCTAAACCAAAATCAACGGTCCAGTTTTCGTTTACTTTAGCATTCATATTAATCACCGTACCATACCAGTCATGTGAATTAATACTAGAACGACGAGCCCAACCTCCTCTATATGCTTTTGTTTTATTGTCAAAATCCGTAATATAGTATCCTTGTTGCCCTGGATTATTCGGATCATCCATTAAACTATTACTTGTACCAGGACCTACTGGTTGTTTATCTTTAATTTCTTTCCAATCTTCAACAATCTCTCCTCTATTCCAAGCAGCGATATCGTCAAAACGCATATGTCCGTTTGCATCTCTTACTTCAGTTCCAAAGTCTCTGTAACCATTTGGTCCTCCACCAATTGTTCCAGTTCCTCCTCCACGTCCCCAAGAACCGTAGAAAACAGCACCTAATGTCCATGTTTCATTGATATTGAAATCATAGTTAATCGACATTACTGGTTTATTATAGTAATTTGATTTAAAGTTAAAACGCTCTCCATTATAAAATCCTGTATCTGGGTTGAATCTTTTATTCATTTTCCCATTGTTCCATTTTTGGATATTTTCAATAGAAACTGAAGTTGAACGTTGGTCGTGATCTTGTTTAGCACCAGTAAAAGTAAACTGAACATTGTGACGTGAATCCTTTGATTTATATCCTAAACCTAAGTAGTAATTATACCCTTCAAATCCTGTTCCTTCTACATATCCACTTCCTCGTGTATATCCTAACAAAATTGAAGCAGATAATCCATTTTCTAATACTCCTGTGTTGTAAGAAGCTAATCCTTTAAAGTAATCGCCTGTTCCAACACCTGCAGAAATTGATCCACCTTCTCTTGCATCTGATGTACGAGTTAATACGTTAATTGTACCTCCTACAGAAGAAATCGCAATTTTAGAAGATCCTAAACCTCGTTGTACTTGCATGGCTGAAGTTACATCTGATAAACCAGCCCAGTTTGACCAGTATACAGCACCACCTTCCATATCATTAACAGGCATACCGTTAATTAACACAGCAACGTTTCTTTGATCAAAACCACGAATATTGATGTTAGAGTCACCATAACCTCCTCCTCCTTTAGAGGCATAAACTGAAGGTGTCGTGTTTAAAATTTCAGGAAACTCTTGAGATCCTAATTTTTCTTGAATTTCAGCTGCCTTAATTGTAGAAACGGCAACTGGTGTTTTACGGTCTTTTGCAACGTCCGCAACTCCCATGATCACGATGTCTTCCAACATGTTCTCATCTGGGTTTAAAACAATGTTTCCTAAGTTTGCAACTTTGTTTGCATCAACTTTAAAAGCCACTGTTTTAGACTGATAACCAATAAACGAAAGAACAACCTCTCCTTTATCGTTATTTACATCTAAAGTAAACACTCCATTGGCATCTGTTGATACTCCATTTTGCGTTCCTTTCACTAGCACAGTCGCACCTGGTAAACTCATGTTAAGTTCACCATCAATAACTGTACCCGTTACTTTGTTTTGTGAAAATGCAGATGTTGACGTAATAACCATTACGAAAAACAACATCCAGTTCTTCAAGTTTTTCATTTTGTAAGTGTAAGTGATAAATTAATTTCACCGCAAATGTACAAAAAGATACTCCTCAAATGTTACGAAATTATTAAATTTAACGTGCGACCCAATTTATTGAATTCTAAAGACTTCTGTTTCTTAAATAGTAATTCAGCAAAAAGGCTGTAGAACTATCGTGTTTCAGTACATTATTCGAAATAATTTCGCCCTGAATATTTTTTGCTAAAACCTTGCCATATTCTACGCCAAATTGATCAAAACTATAAATATTCCAGATCACACCTTGTACAAAAGTCTTGTGTTCATACAACGCAACAAGTGCACCGAGTGATTCTGGTGTCAACTTATCGATTAAAAGTGTATTGGATGGTTTATTTCCAGTAAATTCCCTAAAGTTTTGAATCAATGGATCTTCTGTATCTATTTCGCGCGTCGCTTCCTTTCCGTTTAACAGAGCCTCTGTTTGTCCAAAAAAGTTAGACATCAAGATGGTGTGGTTACTATCTGAGGAACAAAAAGGGTTAACAAATCCAATAAAATCTACAGGAACAACTTTCGTTCCTTGGTGAAACAGTTGAAAAAAGGCATGTTGGGCGGATACGCCTACATCTCCCCAAATTAAAGTTCCTGTTTCGTAATTCACTGGAAGTCCTTCGCGATTTTTATCTTTCCCATTACTCTCCATGATCATTTGTTGCAAATGCGCAGGAAATCGCTCCAAAAATTGACTGTAGGGCACGACGGCTTCTGTCTCATATCCGAAGAAATTATTATACCATACGCTTAATAATGCACAAACAACTGGGATATTTTGTTCAAAAGGAGCCGTTCTAAAATGAACATCCATTTTATTTGCACCTTTCAATAGCTTTTCAAAATTCTCGTACCCTATGGCCAAGGCAATTGAAAGTCCCACAGAGCTCCAGAGCGAAAAGCGTCCCCCTATGTGATCCCACATCGGGAAAATCACTGCTGGATTAATTCCGTACGCAACAGCACGTTCCACCTCTGCTGTCACCCCCACCAAGTGTTGGGTCAACTGATCTTTCGCAACAGATTCGGAAAGCCATTGTACAACCTTATCGGCATTTAATACCGTTTCTTGCGTTGTAAATGTCTTGGACACAACAAGTACTAAGGTCGTTTGGGGATTCAACTTATCGAGTATCGAATACAAATAATCGTCATCGACATTGGATATAAAATGGGCACGTAGATGATTGCTGTAGTTCGCCAATCCTTGTACCACCATTTTAGGTCCAAGATCCGATCCTCCAATACCAATGTTGACAATATCGGTAAAAGCTTCGCCTGTACTAGAAGTATAATCGCCTTGTACAACACGGTCGACAAAGTCTTTGATTCGCGCTCTAGTTTGGCGGATTTCATCTAAGACATTTACACCATCCACAACAATAGATGCCTCTGGAGTAAAATCGCGTAAAGCCGTATGCAATACGGCTCTATTTTCTGTCTTATTTACCTTACTTCCATTAAACAAAGCTTCGATAGCTTCTCTCAAATGTACTTCCTCTCCTAACTCAATCAGGTAAGATAACGTTTCTTTTGTTATCTTATTTTTAGAGTAATCCAATAGAAAATTATCGAATTGAATATTAAATGAACTCCCTCTACTAGAATCCTCTTCAAAGAGGTCTTGCATTTGGATCAACTTCATTTGCTCAAAGTGCTCGCGTAGTTTACTCCATGCAGCAGTACTAGTAGGATTAATAGCTTGTAACATTTTTATGTAAAAACAGCAGTTATTTATTAAATTTTTCTTTTATCACAGCATCCAACTCCGCTTTAAGCGGTTGGATATATTCTTTATAAGCGGGTATATCTTTTTTGTCCATCGGTTCTGAATTTGGCAAAACTTGTCCTAAAGGGTCTACTTGAACACCATTTTTCCAGAAGCGATAGCACACATGCGGCCCTGTAGCTAATCCTGTACTCCCAACTAAACCGATTGATTGTCCCTGCTCTACATATTGTCCTTTTTTCACGAGAATTTTAGACATATGCAGGTATTGGGTTGAATACGTTCCATTGTGTTTTACTTTGACGTAATTTCCATTTCCAGCCGTATAACCCGTACGTTCTACAACTCCTGAAGCGGTCGTCATGATTGGCGTACCTGTTGGTGCAGCATAATCTGTTCCATTATGCGACTTCCATGTTTTTTGAACGGGATGGAATCTGCTTTTCGTATAGCGCGAAGTTATGCGGAAGAATTTTAATGGCGCCTTTAAGAACATACTCTTCATTGGGCGTCCTTCCTCATCGTAATAATCTTTTCCTTTTGCTCCTGATCGTTGGTAAGGGAAAGAGTATAGGTCTTTTCCTCTATAGTTAAAATACGCCGCCTCAATTTTTGAAATGCCGACATACACCGTATCGTTGATGTATTTTTCTTCAATCGTTACCGCAAATCGATCGTTAGGCTGTAGTTTAAAGAAGTCAATCGACCAAGCAAAAATCTGAGACATACGCGTAGCTAGCGATTGGTCCACGCCTTCATTGCTCAAACTTACAGAAAGCGACCCCTCAATAGTAGAAGCCACCGTTCTTCTTCGTATGGTAACGGGATAAGTTTTAGTATAAGCCGTAACCGTATCACGTAAATCGATGACTTGATACCCTGAAATATTCGGATGGTAGACAAAAGCCGCCAACTTATCTGGATTATCTTTGTACTTAATCAACGTATAGGGCTGTCCTGCACGGATTCCTCTTACATTAATCGTATCTTTTACTTTGGTAACAATATTGTGTACATCTGAAGCATTGAGGTTGTAATTGCCAAATATCTTTCCAAGGTTATCGCCTGACCTAATCGTATCTTCTGTTACGACGTAATCATTCAAATTAAACCCATATAATTCGGCCACAATCTCCTCTACTGTTTCTTCTTCAGTATCTGTACTTACTTCCATTTCTCCTTCTTTTTTACAAGAAGTAAATAAAAGCAGCCCTGTTAACAACATAAAAATTTTATACTTCAAACCTTTCTTTTTTCTATTTTAAACCAATCCTTTTCCCCAATTTTCCATTTCTTCTGCAGACCATAAGGCTGGGAAGAATATTCTTTTTTGATATTCTGGCAACATATATTTTTTCCAATCACTACCGCCCGTTGCTTCTTTCGTTACCCCCGTACTTTCTAAGTATTTCAACGCAGTTTTATAGTGTCCAATCACCCAAATCACATTCACGGTATAATCGTAGTGTTTCATGGCCTGAATCAATTCTGGACGCTCTTGTGCTTCTTTGGGAAGTTCAACAAATTTCTGCCATAAATTTGTTTTTTCATAATCTTTCATTGCTTTAACAAAAGTTTGACTGTATTTCTTCTCAAATGCACTGAGTAAATAGGACTTCTCGCCCGTCTTGTAATTTTTTCCAGCAGCTTGCCAATACATAAATTCTAACGCTTCTTCTTCCGAAATATTTTCCGCTAAATCGCGAATAAATCGCTTATCGATTAAATTTCTCCAATCCGTTGATCCAAACTCGATCAAACGATACTGTGCGCTTTGAAAACCACTCGCTGGCGCCAGTGTATTTCTAAATTTATTATACTGTTCCACATCCATTCCATCACCCATAATGCTAAAAGAATTAGTCAACATATCAAAATATCGGCTAATTCTCATCAATTTATCGGTAAATACTTCCACTTCAATTTGAGCCGTATCGGCTAATTGCTCAATTTCCCACAAGATCATTTTAAACAGTAACTCATTGACTTGGTGATACATAATAAACACCATCTCATCTGGATACAAGCTACGCTGGATTTGCAGGCCCAGTAGCGCATCGGTTTGAATATAATCCCAATACGTTAAGGGTTTGCCATGCAATAGCCCTTCTAAATGCACATTGGGATTCTGTCCCATTTGTGTAAACTTTTCTTCTAAATTTTGTATGTGTTGCTTGGTTAAGTCGTTCATGGTTATTCTTGCTTTAAGGTTGAAACTAATCCCTTGTATTCTTCTAAATCCGCTTTTAGTGATCCAACAGCTAGGCTTGCTTTAATTCGCAAAGGAACTTTATTTCTGTCAGCTGATACCCAAACAGTTAAACTTTCCTTTTCTTTAAATACACGACCAGCCATAACATAGGGTCTGAAAGTTAGGGCCTTAATTTTCCCAAAATTAGTTTTTAATTCAGTTGTTCCCAAATACAATAGTTTAAAACGAAAAACTTCTCCATCGAAAAACATATCGATTTCGACCGCTTCATTCTTTTTTAGATTATCGAGTTTAGGATGATTTCTAAGATAATAGAACGCAGATACAATATCTTGCACCTCTGTTACAATGGGATATGTACTGTCTTTATTCTTTTCGTAGTCTTTGACAAGAACATTGTTTTTGGCATAATCAAAAAAGCCCTCTTGATTTTTGGTATAACCTCCTTCATCAATTTTTCTAATAAATCGATGAGGCACAACTTGATCTTTCTCAAAATAACTTTGATAATCGTCGTATACTTTAAAAAACACTTTAGAGAGTCCTGTTGTATAGCCAATACCCTTTGCATGGTACATGCTCTTTCCTTTATACGTAGTCTCAGAGAGTTGTAGTTCAGCTATTCCAGCATTTAAAAAGCCATAGGAAACTCTGAATTTCAGATATTCTCCAGCTTTAAATGCCGTTGGCTTTGTTTGTGCAAACGAGATAGTCGCACAGCATAGGAAGGTATAAATAACAAATAATACTTTTTTCATAATCGGCTAATTTTATTCAAAAATAACAAACAAAAAAACCCAGTCAAATAATTGACTGAGTTTTTATGCTATTAACCAACCAAAAAACTATAAATTATGAAAAATTTATTACACTCAAATAAAGCTTATGACATCTTTATTTTTGCGAGTGCAAATGTATGGTTTTTTATTGATTATTCATATATCTACTATCTTTTAACCTCACTTTAACTATAACGTATTCAAAATGAGGCTTTTTAAGATATTCTTAACTCAGATTATAGTGTACCGCGCAACTCTTGCTCGCGTTCGATTGATTCGAAAAGTGCCTTAAAGTTACCTGCACCGAATCCTCTTGCACCCATTCTTTGAATAATTTCGAAGAATAAAGTTGGACGATCCTCTACTGGTTTAGTGAAAATTTGCAATAAATATCCTTCTTCATCAGCATCTACTAAGATACTTAATTTTTGAAGTTCTTTGATATCTTCTTTCATCATATCCATGTGAACACCTAAACGTCCAGGGATTGCATCATAATACGCTTGTGGCGGAGCAGATAAAAACTCAACTCCTCTAGCTCTCATTTCAGCAACTGTTTTGATGATATCGTCTGTAGCAACTGCGATGTGTTGAACACCAGGACCATTGTAAAAGTCTAAATATTCTTCTACTTGAGAGCGTTTTGTTCCCTCTGCTGGTTCGTTGATAGGGAATTTAATACGTCCATTTCCGTTTGACATTACTTTACTCATTAAAGCAGAGTACTCTGTATTAATTTGCTTGTCGTCAAACGATAAGAAGTTTACGAATCCCATTACATCTTCGTACCATTTTACCCATGTATTCATTTCGTTCCATCCCACGTTTCCTACCATGTGATCTACGTATTTTAATCCTACTGGTGCTGGGTTGTACTCACTTTCCCATTTCACGAAACCTGGCAAGAACACTCCGTTGTAGTTTTTTCTCTCTACAAACATGTGAACTGTTTCACCGTACGTATAAATACCTGCGCGTACCGTTTCTCCAAATTCATCTTTTTCTACAACAGGCTCCATGTATGATTTTGCACCACGGCTAGTTGTTTCTTCATAAGCTTTACGAGCATCTTCTACCCATAACGCTACTACTTTAATTCCATCTCCGTGTTTAACGATGTGGTCGTTTAACTCAGACTCTGCTGTAAGTGGCGTAGTTAAAACAATGCGGATTTTATCTTGTACTAGAACGTATGACGCTCTGTCTTTTACACCTGTTTCTAATCCAGCATAAGCTAACGATTGGAATCCAAAAGCTGTTTTGTAAAAATGAGCCGCTTGTTTTGCGTTTCCTACGATAAATTCAACGTAATCTGTTCCTAATAAAGGTAAAAAATCTTGTGCTCCTTCAAATATTTTTTCTAAGCCAAATTCAACTGACTTTACTTCTTTACTCATAATATAGTTTTTAGTTGTTGTTTATTCTGTTTTTGATTCTTTATTCTTCTAACCACGATTGGTAGTATTGTTCATCGGCAATCTTCATGGCCTCTTCCGTTACCATTAACGGCTTGAAGGTATCTACCATAACCGCTAATTCTTCCGTTACCGTTTTTCCGATTGAACGCTCTGCAGCCCCTGGATGTGGTCCATGTGGAATTCCTGCTGGGTGAAGCGAGATATGACCTGGTGCAATATCATTACGACTCATAAAGTCACCATCTACATAGTACAACACCTCATCACTGTCGATATTACTGTGGTTGTAAGGTGCTGGAATCGCATCTGGATGATAGTCGTATAACCTTGGTACAAAAGAACAAACTACGAAGCCTGCGGTTTCAAATGTTTGGTGCACCGGAGGTGGTTGGTGAATGCGACCGGTAATTGGCTCAAAATCGTGAATGGAGAACGCATAAGGATAGTTATATCCATCGTATCCTACGACATCAAAAGGATGCGTAGCATAAACCATTTCGAAGATTTCATCCTGTTTTCTCAACTTGATTAAGAAATCTCCTTTTTCATCATGCGTCTCTAAGTTTTCAGGACGACGAATATCTCGCTCGCAAAAAGGCGAGTGTTCCATCAATTGTCCAAACCAGTTTCTATAGCGTTTTGGCGTATAAAACGGGTGTTTAGATTCTACGATAAATAATCGATTATCTTCTGTATCGAAATCCATTTTGTAAATCATTCCGCGTGGAATAACCAAGTAATCTCCGTATTTAAAGGTTAAGTTACCTAAAAAAGTACGCAGGGTTCCTGATCCTTTATGGATAAAAATCAATTCGTCTGAATCGGTATTCTTATAGAAATAGTCCTCCATTGATTGTTTAGGAGCCGCTAATACAATGGTACAGTCACTATTGGTCAAAACTGCTTTTCGGCTTTCTAAAAAATCATTTTCGGGTTCTACTTGGAATCCTCTTAGTCGGTAAGATTGAATGTTATTTGCTTTCGCAATTTTAGGTGCGACAGAATACTGTTTGCGTATTTCTTTCACCTGTGTTGGTCGGTGTACATGGTACATATTTGTTGACATTCCGTCAAAACCAACTGTACCAAACAATTGTTCATAGTATAAGTCACCGTTTTCCTTACGGAAAATCGTATGACGTTTAGGGGGAATACTCCCTAAGCGATGATATAAAGGCATAATTACTTATAGTTTTAAGGTTGGAAAAAAAATAATATAAGTAAAAGTTTCTCATTCAGGATTTCTCTTGATCAGAAACTTAATATAAGCCAATAAACCGTCCCATTGTATATTCATAATGTCACAAATATCGAAATAAAAATGATATATCCAACTTTATAACCAAATTTTATTTGCGTATTGCTAAAACACAGCGCTTTATCTTTTTTTAATTCTTAACTAAAACCAAAAACCGACTGAAAAAAAGGTATAGCTGCTTCCCGTATCAGGCGAGTAACTGTATTTCACTTCGATAGGTCCAATCATCGTTTGCATGCCATATCCTAGGGAATAGCCAGAATATTTTGATTTAAACAACCATTCTGAACCAGAGAATATGTCTTCTCCTACATTGGCAAAATTAGCAGAGAAATTCAGATGGTGTTTTTTGAATATTTCATAATCTAAATTGATCGATCCCAAAATGTAGGAATTTCCGGCAATACTCAATAAATCATACCCATAGAACGGAATAATATTATCGCGTTCTGCAAATCCATATCCGCCTAAAAAGTAAACAAATCCAATAGAAGGTGTATTTCCAATCGTCGCTCCCATACGTGAACGCAAATCGACAAACAACTTATCTGTTACCTTTGTTGCATAACCTACTTGCCCTGTAATGGTTGAAAAGTTCTGAAAATTACCGAGGTAATCCGAAGACAAGAAATAATTCTTATATTCTCCTTTAAACATAAATCCCTTACGTGGAAAATACTTATTATCATAAGTATCGAAAGTAAAACTAGCGAATCCACCAAGATAAGTACTGATATCAAAATTATTGTGCTCAATTGCTAATGTATTACTCTTTACATCAAAATAACGGTGCTCCAATCCCGCAGCTACCAAAAATTTTTGTTGGTAAAATGTTTGGAAAACCAAGCGGTTTTCAAAATCTTTATAATCAACGCTAAATTTAGACGGATAATTCGCTAAATCTCCCTGTCCTGGCAATGTAACTCGATTGTTATCGGTCAAC
>JASLHL010000175.1 GCA_030152225.1 Flavobacterium sp.
GTGCCTTTCTCAAATAAACTAACAATCTCGCGCTTAAATTCTTCTGAATAAATACGATTTTTTTTAATTTGTTGAACGTTGACTTTCATAGGAAAATTGAATTTTTATGGTCAACCTATGTCAGGGACGTACAGAGTTATGGGAGATGGGTTATGGGAGATGGGTTATGGGAGATGAGTTATGGGTTATGGGAGATGAGTTATGGGTTATGGGAGATGGGTTATGGGAGATGGGTTATGGGTTATGGGTATGGGAGATGAGTTATGGGAGATGGTCTAAAAAAGAACAAACCGCGCAAAGAGCGAACCGCACAACGAACAAATCGTAGCGCAAATCGAAGCGAAGCGTAGATTCATCGAACACCAAAACAAATAGAAATTCAGTGAGATCTCGCCTGCAAGTAACACCACAAGAAGAGAAAACCGATAACTGTAAACCACCCCCTATATCTCGTGTTGCAACACATAAACCTTCTGGTACTTTTCCTTTCTAGATTTACGAGGATGAAACACAATACCTATTTTATTTGCTGTGATGGGGCTAATAGAAGAAACGGCTAAATCATTTGTTTCCAAGGTAAACACCTCACCAGAAAGCAAATTTTTATACCCGCTTTTATTTTTGTTGTACACCAATTCCACCAGTTGATCTTGACGGATTACGAGCCAACCATTACCGTGTTCGGTTGTAAATTGTACAGCTGTTGTTTCCTCATTTACCTGTTGTGGGTGCCAAGTTCCGAAGAACTCATCCCCTAGGTTGTACAATTCACCATAGAGACAATTGCCTTGTTCGTCAATTTCAACCAAGCCAATTTCGCCATTTTCTTCACATAACAAGTAGGATTTTGTATCAAAAGACAACGAGAGTGCCTCGTGTACAAAAGGAAAATCAAATTCCAACACACGACTGCGTACTTCTTGTCCGCTTTCATTTATTTGACGGTGTAACCAACCCGATTCCACTTCAGTTATGAGGTGTATTTCATTATTTTGCACCCATACCTTATTTCCTTTTGGCATGGGAACGGTAATTTGTTTTCCACCTAAAATATCGTTTTCTTGAAAAGTCAGACAGGTCATCACGTCTTGTTTACTTTCTTTCCAGATATCTACTTCATAAAAGATGGTAGATGCCTTTGTACACCCTACAAATCGTCCCGCTAAATCTTTATCAAAACAGAAATGCCCTGTTTTATCGCGTTTAAAAATGGGTAGAATTTGTCGAGCGGCTGTCTCGTCTTTATCCTCAAGTACTGCAACAAAGTTTGTCGCCATAGGATTTAAGAACAACGTAGGTAGGACACCTTCTGATTCGACGATTTCTCGTCTATTGCCTTCTTCATCGATTAAAGTATACACCAATTCAAATGTAGTCGGGTCTTCAGCATCTGTACATACATAGTTTGCTACTAATAAGCCCTTCTTTGACCAACAACTCCCCATCGCTTGAATAGCAAAAGGTACTTCTATTGTTGAACATAAACCAAAGGATGTTTTTTCATTCATAAAGCAATATTTATAGCAGTTAAACTTCATACAAAGGTAAAAAAACTTAGCAGACAAAGGAGGGTCTTGCCTCCTTATTTTGTCTACTAAGTCTTTTCTATCAATTATTATTACTACTTCCTTAGTTATGCACGCAAATCTGCCAGCTCTGGATGTCTATCAAACATCGCTTTAGCAAAAGGGCACAAGGGCATTACTTTGACTTTTTTTTCTTTGGCAAAGGGAATTACGCCTTCGTGTAATAGCTTTCCGCCTACCCCTTGTCCTTTAAATGCTTCATCTACATGGGTGGCATCGACAATAATCATCGAGTCACCAGCCACGCTATAGGTCATTTCTCCTGCTTTTTTTCCGTCAATCCAAGCAGTAAAAGCACCTTTGGTTGGCGTTTGTTCGTGTTTTATTTCCATGTGTACTTAGTTGTTTATGGCTGTTGCAATGGCAACATTACCCGTTATTATTCGGTGAACTGGACATTTTTCTGCAATTGTCAAGAGGCGTTTTTGCTGATCTTCGTCTAGGTTTCCGCCTATAAACTGAATATTTCGGTTAAAGTTCGCTATCTTATTGGGTTTATCGTCTTCCATTTCAACCGTTACTACAATTTGCTCGACCGCCCATTTTTTCATATCCATATACATGCGCAAGGTAGCTGCTGTACAGCTAGCCAATGAAGAGGCTAATAATTCAAATGGATTTAATCCTGTATCTCCACCTCCTAAATCGGTCGGTTCATCGCTAATGATCCTGTGTTTTCCTGCTTTTACTTCTGTTTGATATAAGGTTGTGCCTAAAGTGGCCGTTACTTTTACTTCCATAGTTTTATTTTGATGAGTCACTCGTTTTATTTCTAAAATTTTTCATTCCTTCTGGGAAAGGGACATAGCTTGTATCATCTCCTTCAATTAGTGGAAAGGCCTCATAATTTTGATCAATCCAATCTTGTTTGGCTTTTTCGAGGCGATTGACATCATGGGACACAAAGTTCCAGAGGATGTAGCGTTCTTCTGGCAGTGGATCACCGCCAAAGATGTATACTGTTGTATTGGGAGCCATTTCAAATTCACATAGCGTACTGTCATTGGCAATGAGGATATTCTTATTACCATAGGTATGTTCGCCACTTTTCACTTCTCCTTCAAGGATATACAAGGCTGATTCTCCAAATAAGCCTGCGCCAATATTGATTTTAGCTGCATCTTTGGATTTTATTTCGATATAATATAAAGGGCTGTGTACCGGAACAGGGGATTCATAACCTAAGGCTTTTCCAGCAATTAGTTTATAGTCCACCCCATTTTCTTGCCAACTTGGCAATTCCTTGGCTTCAATATGGACAAAGGATGGTTCAATTTCTTCGAGTTCTTTGGGTAGGGCGATCCAAATTTGCAAGCCGTGCATGACCATATCTGGTCGTTCTTGACGAACATTGACAGGCATGCGTTCAGAATGTACTACGCCACGTCCGGCTGTCATCCAGTTTACCGCTCCAGGTGTGATCTCAACATGGCTTCCCAAGCTATCTCTATGCATAATAGACCCCTCAAAGAGGTAGGTCAATGTAGATAAACCAATATGAGGATGAGGGTCAACATCTAAATTATCGTGATCTTTTACCGCTACTGGGCCCATGTGATCAATAAAAGCAAACGGACCTACTGTTCTCTTTTGGCGAAAGGGCAGTAATCGCCCCACTAAAAAATTACCTATACTCGCAGCTCTTTCTTCAATAACTAAATCTACATTTGACATAATCTATCAGGTTTTATACGTTTATTTTCTATAGTGGTAAAAATACACCTGTTTTTTCACCTTCTCACTTAATCTACGTTAAGTATCCTTCTAAAATACGCCAAATAACCGAAATATGCCAATTCCCCTTGTTAACTTCTTGTGAAGTTCAGGAAAAAACAACGGGCCTTTTCTACTTCTTGTTCAACTTTATTTTATAGGTAAGCGCTAAATTGAGCAAGTGATTGCTCACCTCTTTCTTGGGTGCACTCACGCGATATACCGAAGGTTCATAACTCCCCCTATGTGTAGGTTCTTCACAACTTCCATATTGATAGTTCCTACATGTCTCCTGATAATTTTAAAAAAAAGAAAAACGACGTTTTTTACCTGTTGTCTATTTTTTGTAAAACATAACCAATCAACAAACACAAAAAAGCAAAAAATCACCTTAAACTTGCGAAGGTTTCTCTCAAAAACTCCTTGATGTATTCTGTGAAAAACCCGTATCTTAGGCTTTTAATTAGATTTGATTTAAACCATGTACAATAACTTACTTGACACCCCTATTGAATACTTGAAAGGAGTTGGCCCTCAACGCGGTGACTTACTCAAAAAAGAACTAGGTATTTTTAAGTACAGTGATTTACTACATCTATACCCCAATCGATATATTGATCGCACGCGTTATTACAAGATCAATGAACTGACAACTACCTTAGCAGAAGTTCAGCTTATCGGTAAAATTATTCACCTTAAAACGGTGGAACAAAAAAGAGGAACACGCTTAGTAGCTACTTTTACAGACGGAACGGGTCAATTGGAGCTTGTTTGGTTTCAGGGATTCAAATGGATCAAAGAGAATTTAAAGCTCAATTCGCCTTATGTTATTTTTGGCAAGCTGAATCACTTTAACTATACCTATTCCATGCCTCACCCTGAAATGGAAACCCTGGAAGAACACCAAAATAATTTGGCTTCAACCATGCAAGCGGTGTATCCATCGACGGAAAAATTGGGTGCGCGTATCACCAATAAAGCGATGAATAAGCTTCTGCATCAATTGGTACAGGAAACCTATCCTTTATTTCGCGATTCCCTGCCGGAATCTCTGCGCAGTAAATTGGGGTTAATGCCGATGAATCAAGCGATGGTGAATATTCATTTTCCCAAAAATCCAGATGAGCTGAACAAGGCTCAATTTCGATTAAAATTCGAAGAGTTGTTTTACATTCAGATGCAACTCTTAATTAAAAATATTGCGCGTAAAGGCAAGATTCAAGGATTTCCTTTTACACATATTGGGGAGTATTTCAATACGTTTTACAACCATCACCTCCCCTTTCCTTTGACCAATGCACAGAAAAGGGTAATCAAAGAAATCCGCAATGACGTAGGTGCACCTGCTCAGATGAATCGTCTCCTCCAAGGGGATGTTGGATCTGGAAAGACCATTGTTGCCTTTATCAGCACGCTATTTGCTTTAGACAATGGTTTTCAAGCGTGTATTGTTGCGCCAACTGAAATCTTAGCTACCCAACACTTTATCGGCATTTCAGAACTGGCTGCTCCACTAGGGATTCAGGTAAAACTACTTACGGGCTCTACAAAAACAGCAGAACGTCGGGTGATTCACCAGGACTTAGAAGAGGGCAGTTTACACATTCTCATCGGTACGCATGCCCTATTTGAAGATAAAGTGATCTTCAAAAACTTAGGCTTGGCTATCATTGATGAACAACACCGATTTGGCGTGGAGCAACGCTCAAAACTTTGGAAGAAAAACACCATCCCACCTCATATTTTAGTGATGACCGCTACGCCTATTCCCCGTACATTAGCCATGAGCTTATATGGCGATTTGGATATTTCGGTGATTGATGAGCTTCCTCCTGGGCGTAAACCCATTCAAACCATGCACTACTTTGAAGGAAAACGCTTGGCTGTTTGGCACTTCATTAAACAAGAAATTGCCAAAGGAAGACAAGTCTATATTGTTTATCCCCTAATTGAAGAAAGCGAAACGCTGGATTACAAGAACTTAATGGAGGGCTATGAAGGGATTTCACGGGACTTCCCTCTTCCACAATACAGCGTGAGTATTGTACATGGCCAGATGACTCCTGCCGAAAAAGACAAAGAAATGGATCGTTTTGCCAAAGGGGAAACTAATATTATGGTGGCTACCACTGTGATTGAAGTCGGGGTAAATGTACCTAATGCCTCCGTCATGATTATTGAAAGTGCAGAGCGCTTTGGGTTATCGCAATTGCACCAATTACGCGGACGCGTAGGTCGAGGAGCTGAACAGAGTTTCTGTATTCTGATGACAGGAGATAAATTGAGTAATGACAGTAAAATACGCATGGAAACCATGTGTCGTACGAATGATGGTTTTGAGATCTCAGAAGTTGATCTTAAACTCCGTGGCCCTGGTAATATTATGGGGACGCAACAAAGTGGAACACTCCCTTTAAAAATTGCCGATATTGTACAGGATCAGGAGATTTTACATTACGCCCGACATCAAGCCATCCAATTACTCAAAGACGACCCTACACTAGAACAGCCGGAGAATAGCAAAATTAAAGAGAAATTACATCGCTTGAATCAAAATACAAGTATTTGGAACTATATTTCTTAATGGAAAAGGGAGATGGGAAATGGGAAATGGGAAATGGGAAATTTGCGCGGTTTATCTCACTTAGTTAATATTTTGTTTTGGTATTCGATGAATCTTCGATTTGCTCTTTGCTCTTTGCTCTTTGCTCTTTGCTCTTTGCGCGGTTTGTGAACAGTGATTCTCCCTGAGAAATCGTAATATAGGGAAAATCGAAACGAAGGGAAAATCAAAACGAAGGGAAAATCGAAACGAAGGGAAAATAAACAGAGATAAAACCCTAATTTTTTATTAAAATATAATTTATAAAAAAAATTTATTTTTTTTTTTATTTATATTTTTTTATATTTGTTTTTAAATTTTTTTATTTTTTTTTTTTTTTTTTAATAATATTTTATTTTTATTTAAATTTAAAACAAATTTTTAATTTTTAATGG
>JASLHL010000055.1 GCA_030152225.1 Flavobacterium sp.
AAAAAGGACCGAGTAATTTTGCATAGCGCTTGACGCTTTTTTTTGTTGGGGTACTCACTCGATTGTAAATACCACGAGCAAACCAGCGTTTAGGCCAGCTGATTTTTTTTATGCTCTTGTCAATATTTGCAGTGCTAAACGGACTGATGGGATTAAAATCTTGAAAGCGCTGTGTCGTTGGTGGAACCTCCGGAACCCAGTCTTGTGTATTAACAAGGGAATAGCTCCATTGTTGCATGGTTTTTTCATATTGGTAAGCAAAATAGGTATTGCCAGGTTTAGGTGCAGCTAGTGTATAGGTTTTAAACCGAATATCTTGAGGAAGGACGTTTTCCTTTTGCCATTGTTTGAGTTGAGCCGTAATTAAATAGGCAATTACACCACCTTGACTATGGCCTGAAATAATAATGTCCTTGGTGTTGGTTTGGTATAAACTGTCTATTTTAGGTTTGATATCTTGTAGTAAATAGAGAGAAGCAAGGGTCCATCCTGCATGAACACTTGCTTTATTGTCTTCAGCAAAGCGATAGTCAACCACTTGATCAGGTGTTAGGGCTATCGTTCCTTGTGCAGGGACCATAGCGGCATAGTAATTGGCAAGCCAACTCATTCCTTTATTGACAGAACCGCGGATAACCACTTCTGCAACGCCTGTTTTCTCTTGGTAATAGAGTCCCCATTTATTGGTCAATCCCATTTCGGGTGAACGATAGATATTGGTATACTGTGTCAGTAAATAGAGTGAATCGCTTGCATAGGGTTTGTGAATGTCTTCGGCTAAATATAAGCTGTGTCGAATCTCTTCTAAGTCTGCTATGGGTTTGAGGTGTTGAGCAAAAGCGGAGAAGCTTAACAATGCAAAATAAATACAAGCCATTCTTATTCGGGTCATCTCGTTCAGATTTTAAATAATTATTCTATAAAAATACAGGAATGAAGTGATAAAATGCGTTTTTCACTCCTTTGTTTTTCTTTTTGCGCCAAGCACAAAAGTAGAAAAGAGCAAAAATGTACGCTATTTTGAATAAAATCCCTTGGAGTAAAACCAATAGAACAGGCATTGTACTTTGGTTTTAGCCCATGATCACTATTTGACCCTGCCTGTTTTTTTTAGTACTTCAATCAGAGAAGACGATGCTGTTTTACTCAAGATGTTTTTGCGATGCGTTTGTGTTGTATGATGACTGATGTTTAATATTTCGGAAATTTCTTTGCTTTGGTATCCTTCGTTGATTAATTCTAAAATTTCTATTTCTCGTTTGGTCAACTTAAATTTAGCATCTAAGTTGAGGGAGCTGCTGTTAAACCTGTTCGTAATTTGAAAATCACAAGTTGGTCTAACCTTATAATCATCTATTCTCTCGTGTTGTACAAAGTTTTTAAACATTCTGCCGTATTCATCCGACTCTATGGTTTGATAATGTTGCTTGATGGTGATATAATTCCCCGTTTTTGTTTTGATCCGAAAACTATAAGAGATTGAAAGTTTAAGAAGTTCTTTGTCAGTAAGGTGATTCCTTAGCTGATGAGAATTGTGTTCACACATAATGCAATAATCCAAATCATCAGGGTGGATGGATAAGAAAAAATGATGCATATCAAATTCGTCTGCCGAATAACCTAGCACATCTAAAATACTGTTACTTGTATATTCCAAGTCATTCAGTTCACAATTGAAGATAAAATAATAACTGTCTTTGTTTTTACTTTTGTTTTGGGGATTTTTTGAATGCGAATGATTTAACCAGAAATCCCATTTGTTACTTAAAAGCGAAGAGTTTTTTGTTGATCTCATAGTAAGAAATGTAATGTTTAAAAGGTCTAAAAAATAAGAGAGAACTTAGCCGAGTATAACCGATTTATAGTTTTTTTTCTGGTAGTATGAAGCTTATGAGCTAGTATAAGTTTCTTCTTTTATCCTGTGCTTTTATTTTTATATCGGGGTAGTAAATGCTTCGTTTCTTTGTTTTTTAAGCGAATTAAACCTGTTAAATAAGTGCGAATAGAATCAAACGAATTGATTTGAACCTTCCATACAAATGTACAAGCCTATTCTTGGAACACATTGGTAAAAATCACGCAAAAACTAGGTGTTTTTTTAGCTTTTTTTAAATGGTTTTATTTTTAGTTTGTTGTAATTCAGTATTTTGTAAAATAAAAAACCTGTCGGGCCAAACGGTCTAACAGGTTTAGAATTGAACTAATTATTTGATGGAATACGTCGTTTTATTTTGGTGTTGACGAAGGTGGAAAACCATATTGTTTTTTAAAGACCTTACTAAAGTAGACGGAATCTTCAAAACCAACAGCCCAAGCAACGTCTGCAACGCTTTCCCCATTTCTCAATAATTCGATGGCTTTTGCTAAGCGAATAGTTCGAATAAAGTCTGCCGGAGTTTTCCCCGTGATGGTTTTAAGTTTTCGATTAAGTTGACTGACGGATAAAAATACCCCTTCGGCTAATAGGGTCACTCCAAATTGTACATTGGAAATATTAGGTTCTATTAGAGCAGTGACATCGTCCAAGAATTTTCGATCTCGGCTACTCAATTCTGGTGTTTCTTCCACTGTTGGAAGGGAATTACCTTTAAATTTTGTGCGGAGTAATTCTTTAAATGACAAAATGTTTTTTACGCGGAGTTTGAGCTCTTGGAGTGAAAATGGCTTGATCAAATAATCGTCTGCTCCGGTTTCTAATCCTGTTAGTTTATCTTTTTGTTCCGCTTTTGCTGTGAGCAATATAATTGGAATGTGAGAGGTAGCTCTATCGTTTTTGAGTGTTTCGCATAGTTCAAATCCATCTGCGTCAGGCATCATCACGTCACTGATAATCAAATCAGGGAGCAATTCTTTGGCTCGTGCTATTCCTTCCTTTCCATTTACGGCTTCTTCATAGCGGTATTCTTGACCTAGGTTGCGAACAATAAACGCACGTAGCTCTGGTTGATCTTCTACAATAAGAAGTAGAGGTCGCGTTGGGTTTTGCTGTTCTTCGCTTGTCTGTGTGATTTCTTCTTTTGCTGAAATAAAGGTATTGGGCTCAATAACTTCACTATTTTCAATTTCTTTTTTTGTTGCACTTTCAATCGAAAAGGAAAAAATACAACCTCCTTCAATAGGTGATTCAACAGCAATTTCACCTCCATGCAAGAGAACCAGCTCCTTAACCAAAGCTAATCCGATGCCTGATCCTGCATACGTACGTTGACCCGGTTCGTCCACTTGATAAAAACGGTCAAAAATTTTAGGGAGGTGTTCAGGTGCAATACCTTGACCTGTATCAACAAAACGCACGCTCAGCTTGTCTTCAATGCAGTCCATATTAACTGTGACACTTCCTCCAGAAGGAGTGTATTTAATAGCATTGGAAAGTAAATTGGTTATAATCATTGCCAAGGCCTCTGATGAATAGATGAAGGGATATTCTGCTAGTTTTTTAGCTTCTTCAGTTTGCTCAAGGACAAGCGAAATATGATGCTGTTCTGCGTAGGAATGGAACGATTGTATCAACATACTAGCTTCGTGTACCACATTTCCTTTTTTGTATTTCAGTTTGTACTGTCCACTTTCCATTTTGGAAAGATCCAGTAACTGATTAATTAAGGTAAGTAATCGTTTTCCGTTTTGTTCAATTTCAGTAAAATGAGAAAAATCTTCTGGACGTCCCTGCTCTTTTAATACTTCCACATGGCCATTGATTAAGGTAAGGGGCGTTCTGAATTCATGGGAAATATTGGTTAAAAATCGGGTTTTGAATTGTTCGTTTTCCTTGATGGTTTCCATCTCCCTACGTTGTAACTCAAGGTTTTGTTTTTCAACTTTTAATCTTTTTCCTCTCAATTTAAATAAATACACCGTTAGCACGGTTAAAAGTACCATAATCCCAAATCCCGCATAGGCCACATTGCGCTGTAAATTTTTTGTTTCAAGCGCTGCTTGGATAATCGCTGCTTTTTTATCGAATTCGTAGCCCATGGAAGTTTCTAGATTTTTTATTTCATTTTCTTCGTTGATTAAGCTGTCGCGATATTGGATGTACTGTTTGTAGTTCTCAAAAGCACTTTTGTAGTTGCCTAAGGTACTGTCAATCTCCATAAAATTGTAATGAAGATCTCTAATCAGGTCTTTTACTCCCATTTCTTGAACAAGAATCAAGGCCTTTTCTTGGTTCTTTTTGGCAGAAGCTGGTCGATTTAGTTTCAGTTCTATATACCCAATATTGATGTAAGCTTGTGCAATACCCCATTTGTACCCCAATTCTTCCCATAATTGTAACGTAATGTCGATGTTTTTTCGTGCTTCATGATAGTTACCTAAGACTACGTAAATAGCAGAAATATTAAGATAAGAACCTGCCATACTATGTTTGTCTCCAATTTCCTCTTTGATTTTTAAGGACGCACGGTGGTTTTCCAAGGCTTCGGGAAAATTACCTTGATAGTCATAAGTAACCCCAATATTGTTGTAGGATTGTGCAATTCCATTTTTGTCCTTGATTTCTTCTCGTATTTTTAAGGCTATAAAGTGATTTTTTAAAGCTTCAGTGAATTTTTCTTGTCGGTGATAAGTAAATCCTATAGAACCATAAGAGGTTGCAATTCCCTTTTTATCCTTGATTTCTTCGTATAGTTTTAGTGCTGTATAGAAACTCTTCATCGCTTCGGGATACTTCCCTTGATAATCATATACATTTCCAATATGGATGTGAGAAAGGGCTATTTCCTTTTTTTTTCCGGATTTTTCCCATTTGTCTAAGGCGATAAATAAATTTTTTAGGGCTTCGGCAAATTCGCTTTTGTGAATATAAATGAGTCCGATGATGTAGTAAGCGCTTGCTTCTCCATGTTGGAAATTTAGTTTTTCTGCAATTTTTAGTGCTTTTTGAGCATAGCTTGTTGCAAGCTCCAATTCTTTTTCCTCGGATAAAATACGCGCTAACTGAGTCATGCGATTTACCGTTAAGGTATCAGATACCGTTTGTTGCTGTAGTAGGGTGGTAAGTGAGTCCATTTGCCTTTTTCGTATATCTTTCTCTTGCTGGGCAAAAAGACTGAAGGAAAGGAAAAAAACAAAAAATAAAACCCGATAAGGGGGATTAGAGGAACTATGCATAGTAAGGTTATTTTAGCAAGTCAAAAATAGAAAAATAGATTACATTCCGCCAATTAAAACCAAGTAAAAGGGTGTATCTCAATTTATTAGATGGTGTGTTATTTATATGATGCTAAAAATGAATCCCTTTTTGAGAATTTCATATTGATTTTAATTATTTTTAATATGAAATTAGAAATTTGAATGAATTAAAGGTGTTTTTTCTTTATTTGTTTTTTTCTTCACCAAAAGAATCTTAATTTTAGAGTAGTAAAGGAGTTTTTTTTTGGCTATTAGCGGGCTAAAGTGCTAAAAATCTCTTAAGAAAGGATTCTTTCCTTAAAATAAAACAATACATTTGAAAAAAGGTAAAAAGGAAATTTTATGAAAAAATTGATGTTAGTATGCGCAGTGGTTTTGGGCAGTTTATTTACGATAAGCTGTGAAGGGCCTCGCGGACCTCAGGGCCCTCAAGGACCCAATGGTGGAAGTGAACCAGCACAAGTATTCGAGTACCGTTTGGATTTCAATCAAGATCTAAATGCAAATATTGCAGGACAGGTCGTAAAACATCCAACTAAAGTGTATTTTGGAGATGCAGTGATGATTTTCGTATTTGAGGGAGTAGATAAGGATAAAAATCCAATATGGTCTCCCTTACCAATCCGCTATTTTGTAGAAGATCAGGTAGCACAAAAAGATGAAGAATTAGAGTATATCTATCGATATGGACTAAATGATTTTACAATAGAAGCTCGTGCAACAGCACCTTTAGGTTTGTTTAATGGAACGCCAGGTCCTAAAGGAGATCCGGGATACGTTACGGATATGATCTTTAGGGTGGTGTATCTTGCAGGACAAGATCCAATACAAAAAAGTGCAGCTGTGAAACAGGATTCAACGGCAAAACCAATGAGTTACGAAGAAGTGCTTTTAAAGTATGACTTAACAAAGTCTCCAGTAAAGAAAATGTATTAAAACATAAAAAAAGCGACAGTGAATTCCACTGTCGCTTTTTTTTTGGGGTTGTGGGAAACCGAAAGGCAGTGGAGGTTCATCAAACACCAAAACAACGATAAAACTAATGAGTTGAACTAGCATAGTATTCTTTATAATTAAGAGAAAACAACCTTCAAAAATAAGAATGAATGGTATTGAAGTGAATAAATAAAAAAAGTAATAAAAAAACAGGGGGTATGTGTTGGATTTTTGTGTTTTTTCTTATTTTTGCATAGTCAAAACAGGGGGTGTCCCTAAAAAAAAGTGTAATTATGTCAACATTTCGTTTTCGAGCAATTGAAAAAGCAGCCTCAAGAAGTGCTGTGAAGGTAGAAGAACTGGGTAGAAAATCATTAATATTTGGGGATCATGTCTTTAATGACAAATCGATGCGCCAATTTTTGACTCCTGAGGCTTATCAGGCGGTTAAAAATGCACAGTTGGGCATTAAGATTGATCGTCGCTTAGCTGATTACATCGCATTGGGGATGAAAGAGTGGGCACTTTCAAAAGGAGTAACACATTATACCCACTGGTTTCAACCGTTAACAGGAACAACAGCAGAAAAACACGATGCGTTTTTCGAAACACAATTTGATGGAGACCCTGTGGAGCAATTCAATGGAGGTCAATTGGTACAACAAGAACCCGATGCCTCAAGTTTTCCCAATGGAGGAATCAGAAATACATTTGAAGCAAGAGGGTATACTGCCTGGGATCCTACATCACCCGCTTTTATCTTTGGTTCAACCCTGTGCATTCCAACGGTATTTATCTCTTATACGGGAGAAGCATTAGATAATAAAACGCCCCTGTTAAAAGCAATCAATGCTATTGATGATGCAGCAACAGAGGTAGCGCGTTATTTCGATAAAAACGTAAAAAAAGTAACTCCAACTTTAGGTTGGGAACAAGAATATTTCCTAGTCGATGCAGCATTGGCTGCTTCACGTCCTGATATCTTAACGACAGGTCGAACGTTATTAGGCCACACAGCAGCAAAAGGACAACAGCTGGATGACCATTATTTTGGATCTATTCCAACCCGTGTATTGAACTATATGCACGATTTAGAAAATCACTGTATTTTATTGGGGATTCCCGTAAAAACGAGACACAATGAGGTAGCGCCCAACCAGTTTGAACTAGCGCCTATTTTTGAAGAGATCAATTTAGCTGTAGATCACAACTCTTTATTAATGGATGTAATGAAGAAAGTAGCGGAGAAACACCATTTTAAAGTGTTGTTCCACGAAAAGCCATTCAAAGGAGTAAACGGATCAGGGAAGCACAACAATTGGTCTTTGGCAACGGATACGGGAGTGAACTTGTTAAGTCCAAGCAAAACACCAAAGAGCAATTTACAGTTCTTGACGTTCTTTATCAATACGATTAAAGCAGTAAATGACAACGAAGAATTGTTGCGTTCGGCTATTGCATCAGCAAGTAATGACCATCGTTTAGGGGCAAATGAAGCTCCTCCAGCTATAATGTCTGTATTTATTGGACAACAATTGACTAAAGTATTGGAGGAATTAAAAGAAGTAACAGACGGTAAATTATCTCCAGAAGAAAAAACCGACCTGAAGTTAAATGTAGTGGGGAAAATTCCAGATGTACTGTTGGATAATACAGATCGAAACCGCACATCTCCTTTTGCTTTTACAGGGAATAAGTGGGAATTCAGAGCGGTTGGATCAACGGCAAACTGTGCAGGTCCTATGACTGTATTGAATACGATTGTTGCAAAGCAATTGAAAGAGTTTAAGTTAGCTGTTGATGGATTGGTAGAGCAGGATGGATTGAAAAAAGACGAAGCGATTTTCAACGTATTGCGTGAATACATCAAAGAAAGCGAGCGCATTTTATTTGAAGGTGATGGATATAGTAAAGAATGGGAAGAAGAAGCTGCAAAACGCGGATTGAGCAACCATAAAACAACGCCTGAAGCATTAAAAGCAAAAGTTTACCCAGCATCTATCGCTGTATTTGAAGAAATGCAGGTGATGTCTAAAGTTGAGGTAGAGGCGCGTTACGAAATTGAATTAGAAGAGTACGTAAAACGCATTCAAATTGAAGGACGCGTTTTAGGAGATATCGCCAAAAATCACGTAATCCCAACAGCGATTAAGTACCAAAACTTGGTGATCGAAAACGTAAAAGGATTGAAAGAAATTTTTGGAGCAGAAGATTACAAAGAATATGCAGAAGAACAAATGCGTATCTTAAAGAAAATATCGTTCCACATCGCACAAGTAAATACGAAAGTAGCGGAAATGGTAGATCAACGCAAAATTGCCAATGCAATTGAAGATGTAGAAGAACAAGCAAAAATGTACTGCCACGTAGTAAAACCGTACTTTGATATTATCCGTTACCACAGTGATAAATTAGAAATGATGGTAGACAACGAATTGTGGACGTTAACGAAATATAGAGAGTTATTGTTTACTAATTAGTTTCTTGGTGAGTGGTAAATGGTGAGTGGTGAACCAAAATCCGAACAACGAAAAATAAAAAAAAGCTTGAGTTTTAACTCAAGCTTTTTTTTTATAGCATTAATATTAGTATTCAGAAAATTCACCCATTTCCCATCTATCTCATCTAGTTTACATTTTGTTTGGGCGTTCGATGAACCTACACTGCGTTTCGGTTTCCCATTTCTCATCTCCCATTTTCCATTTCTCATTTTCCGTCACGTTTGTCTCTATACGCCCAGTAAAATACTTGGGGTAAAATAGTAAAGGCTAGGATCATACCAATGATTAACCCCCCAACAATCATAATGGCTAATGGTTTTTGAATTTCAGATCCCATGCCATTAGATAAAGCAGCTGGAAGTAATCCCATAGATCCCATTAAAGCAATCATAATAACGGGTCTAATACGGCTTTTTACTCCATCTCGAATAGCTTCTTCCAAAGACATTCGCTTTTTGAGGTTTTCTTTCATTACTCCAATGAGGACAATGCCATCAATGGTTGATACCCCAAATAGGATAATAAATCCAATACCCGCAGAAATTCCGAATGTTGTTCCTGTTACCCAAAGGGAGATAAATCCACCAATAAAGGCAAAAGGCAAGGTTAAGGAAGCAATTGCAGTGTCTTTGACATTGCCAAAGTTGAAGTATAGCAGGATTAGAATTAAGACAAGTGATACGGGAACCACAAGAATTAATTGTTTGGCTGCTCGTTCTTTACTTTCAAATTCTCCAGCCCATTCCATTTTGTTGATAGCAGGAAGGTGAACTTCTTTTTCTACTTTTGCTTTTGCTTCCGCAATGGTACTACCTAAATCACGCCCTTCGATACTGAATCCAATACCAATATAGCGGCTATTTCCTTCGCGATAGATGAAGGCAGGACCTGTGTGATAATCAATCGTTGCAATTTCTTTTAAAGGCACTTGTTTACCATCTAAACTTGGAATTAAAATTTCGCCAATTTTTTCTGCCGAATCGCGATAATCTTTATCGAAACGCAAGACAACATCAAACATTCGCTCATTTTCATAGAAAGTCGTTGCCGCTTGTCCACCGATGGTCATTGCAATCACTGCTTGTGCATCTGCTGTGGTAACTGCATATTTGGCCATTTTTGAATCACTAAGGGAAATTCGCAGTTCTGGGAGACCTATATTTTTAAAAATATTTAAGTCCGTAATACCGGGAACATCCTTAATGCTTTGAGCAACTTGTGTTGCGTATTTTTCTAAGTCGAATAGGTTATCGCCAAAGATTTTAATAACCAAGGAACTCTTCACTCCTGCAACATACTCTTCGACATTATCTTGAATCGGTTGGCTAAAACCAAAATTGATTCCAGGGTATTTTTCAAGGGAAAGGCGCATTTCTTCAAGTAAATCATCTTTCGAAATGGAGCGTTTCCATTCTTTTTCTGGTTTGAGTTGGGTGTGAAACTCAATGTTGAAGAATCCCGTGGGATCGGTTCCGTCATTTGGACGTCCCGTTTGGGTTAAAACGAATTCTACTTCGTCAAATTCACGTAAAAGTCCTTTCATTTCTTTTGCTAAACGCACGGATTCATTCAAGTTAATACTACTAGGCAAAGTGGCGCGAATATAAATGGCTCCTTCGTTTAATTTCGGTAAAAATTCCGATCCATAGTAATGAAAACGCACACCACAAACCACTAGAATTATACCAAATAAGGCAAAAGTTAGTTTTTTGTGATAGAAACTCCAGTTGAACATCTTGTAAATAGAGGTTTTAAAGAATCTAGAGATAAAGTTTTCTTTTTCCTCAATGTTTTTAGTCAACAAGAGTTTACACATGGCAGGTACATAAGTCAAGCTTAAAATTAGGGAACCTAACAAAGCATAACCTAAGGTAAACGCTAGGGGAGAGAACATTTTTCCTTCTACTTTCTCAAAGGAGAAGATAGGCATTAGCGCGACGATTAAAATCAAGAGCGCAAAGAAAATATACCCAGCTACACCACTTGCACTTTTTCGAATGGTTCCTAATTTGGACATTTTATTAAAGCGCTTCATTCCCACGAC
Organism: Flavobacterium sp.; assembly: GCA_030152225.1. Classification (GTDB taxonomy): domain Bacteria; phylum Bacteroidota; class Bacteroidia; order Flavobacteriales; family Flavobacteriaceae; genus Flavobacterium. Next base: position 10,615 of record JASLHL010000055.1, read on the forward strand.
TTTGGCTTGCTTTTCGAGCCCCACAAAGACGTGCTCTACGATAACAAGGGTTCCTTCGAGTAGTAAACCGAAATCCAAGGCACCCATGGAGATTAGATTGGCAGGGAGCCCCTGAATCTTCAACATAATGATCGCAAACAAGAAGGACAGCGGAATAACAGTAGCTACAATAAAGGTTGTACGCCAGTTGTACAAGAAAATAAAGACAATAACCGATACCAGTAAAACACCTTCAATTAAGTTCTTGGTTACCGTATGTACGGTTGTATTGACCAAATCTGTACGATCGATAATCGGTACAATTTTTACATTTTTAGGTAAGATACGGTTGTTTAAATCGTCAATTTTATCCTTTAACTTGCTGATAACATCACTGGGATTTTCACCGCGAAGCATGACTACAATTCCTTGTACTACATCGTCTTCCTCTTGGAAGCTTACTTGTCCCAATCTTGGTTTCGCATTAACTTCTACTTTGGCTACGTGTTTGACCAAAATAGGCGTATTTCCTTTTACTTCAATGAGGATATTTTCGATGTCTTCGATATTGTCTAGTAGACCCACCCCGCGTACAACATACGCTTGATCTCCGCGTTGAATGACATCTCCACCTACGTTGATGTTACTCTTTTCAACGGCCTCATATACATCCAAAGGAGATAGACCATAGTTAACTAATTCCGTAGGATTGATTTGAATTTCAAATATTTTTTCTTCACCTCCAAAACTAACAACATCTGCTACTCCTGGAACAGCAAGGAGTTCTCTTTCTACTACCCAGTCTTGAATGGAAGTAACTTCTTTGATTGGTAGATCACTTTGGATGATGTAACGGAAAATTTCTCCAGTTGCTCCAGAAGGCGGTTCGATTTCAAAATCAGCTCCTTCAGGGAGATTGACGTTTCCCATGCGGTTTGACGCATATTGTTGGGCGTAAAAGTCGTCAATTTCATCGTTGAAGATAACCGTAACGACGGATAAACCAAAGAGGGAGATTGAGCGAACTTCCGCTTTATTGGGAATTGTATTCATCTCTTTGGAAATCGGTAGGGTGATGAATTTTTCAATTTCCTCTGCACTTCGACCTGGCCATTGCGTAATGATACGCGCACGGGTATTGGTTACATCGGGAAATGCCTCAATGGGCGTATGGATGTAGCTGTAAATTCCACCAAATAACAATAACAACACACCAAAAAGGACGATGAACGTGTTTTTTAGGGAAAAAGCTACAATATTTTTGACAAATTTTTGCATTTTTTACTCTTCTTTAGGGGGTTATAGATGATTGTTTAATTGGTTGTAAATTAACAGCTCATTGGTTGTGATAACCGTTTCTCCTTCTTGTACACCACCAGAGATATAAGTGAATTCTTGATTTTTAGTCAAAGGTGTAATTTGACGAATTTCTTGATGGCAAGCGTCTTTATAGGTAACCACATAGTTTTGATTGTTGTCAAAAATAATGGCGTTATTGGGCACAGCTAAAGCTTCTCCTTGATTGTCGTCCAGGAGTAAGTGAATTTCTGCAGACATCCCAGGACGCAATTTCATTTCAGGGTTGTTCATAACAATACGCGCTTTTAGTACGCGTTCTTCAGCGTCAAAAACTTGTGAAATCGTCGAGATTTGTCCCTTGAATTTTTCATCCGGATACGCCAATGTGCTCACTTGTACTTCTGCTTGTGGTTTGACATAGCGCATGGATGTTGCATATACATTGGCCATGATCCAAACGTCATTTAAATTGGCAATGGTAAAGAGCGGTTCATCTGTATCAGTAAGTGTCATACCTGTAACAATAGTTTTTGTTACGATATAGCCCTCTTGTGGTGCTAGGATTTGATAAATACCCTCCTTATTTTGTCCGTTAAATAGCGCTAAATTGCTCTTAGCGGAATGCCATTTACTTTCGAGTACTTGTACCTCTTCTTGTGCTTCCAGTAATTCCTTTTGAGAGGAAAGCCCATCTTGATACATGGAAGAAACTGATTCTAATTCTCTTTTCGCAACTTTTAATTCAGCTTCTGTTGCACGTAGTTCTGTTTTAAACTCATTGAGGTCTGTACTTCGTATCTCGGCCAAGAGCTGATCTTTTTTTACATAGTCACCTAGAGAGAATTTTGCACTTAGTACAACCCCTTCAACTAAGCTATAGAATGGAACCGTTTTGTCTTGGTTGTATTCTACAGTACCGTTTAAACTCAATGTACGCTGAATGGGACGCTGTGTTACTTTGGCGAAATTTAGTCCTTTGGATATATCTTCAGGAATGCAATAGTTTTCGTTTTGTGGAGCAGTATTTTCCTGTTGTTTACATGAAGCTAGTGCTAATAGCGCTAATACAGCGCAACTAAGGGTATATTTTGAAGTCATTTGTATACGTTTCATCGTTATATATCTTTTCCAACAGCAAACTGTAAGTTTTCTAATTGTTCGTGTAACTCTTTTTTAGTTTCCAATAAAATATTTTTATTCTCGAGATAGGCTTCTACAAAGTCTAGGTATTCAATCATGCTAACATTTTTCTTCTGGAAGTTTTTGACATAGGCATCGAGTAATTTGTCCAGCTGATCTTCGTAATCGTCGTCGATTTGATCATATAAATCTTTGGCTTGTAGGTAGTTTCTCAACGCTTCAATAATGTCGTTTGCAATTTCGTTTTTCTTACTTTTAGCTTCGATCTCTGCAAGTTCAACACCTATTTTGGCTTCTTTAATATTTCCTTTGTTGCGATCAAAAATAGGCAGGTCAAAAGAAACACCAAAGCCTACAAAATCACGCATAATATTTCCACCGCGGTCGTAGTCTATACCAAAGGTTAGATTGGGAATTCGCTCTGCTTTTTCAATATCCACTTGCTTTTTTGCCTGTTGAATCAGGTTATTCTGAAGTAAAACATCGGGGCGATTTTCTTGTGCGTGGAGAATCCAATCTTCGACTTGTAATTCACTTACTGTTTTGTTGGGAGCATCTAAAGCATCGGTAATTACAATAGTCGTATTTGAGCCGATATTGATGAAGTTTTTCAAGTCTTTCAATGCTTCTTCTAGATCTTTGGATCCATCGACTAGCTCTTTTTTAAATTGTAGTTGCGCAGCTTTTAATCGGATGTATTCACTGTGGCTAATGTTTCCTTGATTCAATTGGTTCTTATAACCTGAAATAAGTAAAGTAGTATTGTTGATTTGATTTTGATAAACTGCTTGTTGTTGTTGCAGCATTTGGATCGTTGTTAGCGTATTTCGCAAGGAGAGTTTAGACTCGCGTAAGACAATTTCAAAATCCGTTTGACGCTCTTCAACCGTCAATTTTTGTAGGTCAATGCGTTTGCGTCTTTTTCCTGCAGTTTCTATTTCTTGCTCTAAGTGTAACGAAATTTGTTGGGAAGATCCCCAATTTCCAGCGATGTTGGGTTGTTCTTCGATGTCTGTTGTTCGCCATGCATTGACCTCTGATATTTCAAAGGAAGGATTGGGCCACAGACGCGCTTGAATCAACTGGGCTTCCGCTTGGGAAATTTCCAATCGCTTCACCAATAAATCAAAATTTTGTTCGAGAAATAGGGTTTCTATTTCTTGCTTGCTCAATTTTAGCTCTTGTTGTGGTTTTTGTGCTACGGCGATATACGTCGAAAAAACTAAAACGGAGGCGGTTAGTATACGTCTAAACATCTTGCTCATAATTTATAGTTCAAAATTACAATCCCCATATTATAGGGACTTTGGAGTCGCATTAATAAGAAATTAAAAGTAGATTAGAATTCGATTAGAACTTTTAATTTATTGGCTTTTAATCCTTCAATGCTGTGTTTTTTATCCAAAATTGCGCGATTTTTTTATAGACTATTAAAATAGTGTATATTTCTTAAGTAAATGGTTGTTAATTATTGTTTTTAACCTAAAATATTTTTATTATATATTTATTTAGTATAATTGATAATTTATTTTGGTTTAATTATAAGGAGGGGGAAATGGAGTAGAGCCAAAAAAAAGCTACTCCAATTGGAGTAGCTTTTTTATTTATTTTGAAAATATACTTATTTTTTCAAGTGTTTTCTGTACTGAATAAAGGATAAGATACTCAGTAGGGAAACAAATCCAATAGACCACCAAATAATGGTTGGTGTAATTACCTTGTCTCCAGATGCATAGGAGTGTAAGCCACTTAAGTAGAAGTTTACGCCGAAATAGGTCATCATAATGGCATAGAAAGCTACGACGCTAAATACGTTGTATAACCAAGTACCACGCATTGCTGGAACCAAACGAGCGTGAATAACAAAAGCGTACACCATGATACTGATTAGGGCCCAAGTTTCTTTCGGGTCCCATCCCCAGTAGCGTCCCCAGCTTTCGTTAGCCCATTGACCACCTAAGAAGTTTCCTATTGTCAATAGAACTAAACCTACGGTTAGTGCCATCTCATTGATATAGGTTAGTTCTTTGATGTTGAGGTCCATTTTCTTTTTGTTCTTGCTGTTGGTTAAAATCATCAAGATTAAGGCAACAATTCCTAGAATCATCCCCAATGTAAACGGACCGTAACTTGCTACGATAATCGCTACGTGGATAATTAACCAGTAGGAATCTAAAACGGGCTGTAAGTTAGAAATTGCTGGATCCATATAATTTAAATGGGCAGCCCATAAAATCATTCCTGTAACGAAAGCCGTTGAAGCGATTGTCAATTCTGATTTTTTACCAAAATACAAACCAAATAGCGTAGTTGCCCAAGCCACATAAATCACAGATTCATAGGCATCACTCCAAGGTGCGTGACCCGATACATACCAACGTACGGCCAAACCTAAGGTATGAAGTACAAATAAGAATAGCGTTAACCAATGACCTACTTTAATCGCTTTACTCGCCAATTTATTCGGTTTTAAAATTGTCCAAATAATAAAGACGAACGAGAAAAGAGCTACTAGCATATAGTATTTATACAACGTTTTGAAAATATCGTACTGGTTGTATAAAATTTCAAATTTAATTTTGTTATCCGAAGGCATGATATTTTTACCATACGAATGCTGGAACGTATTGATGTGTTCTAAATATTCGTCTGCCTTAGTATAATCATTGGAATTCTTTGCATCAAATAAAGCAGGAACATACATACGAGAAAGGATATTCTTCGTAAAAGTAGAATCCATACCCGTCATACCTGATTCGTTTAGCTCTAAAGGTGAAATCCATTTATTATTCTCGTGTTTAGGAATAGGGAAGATGGCTAGCATTCTTCCAGTAAAAGCAGCGTTTAACAAGGCTACTTTACCGTCTAAATCCAAGAAATCTTTTTGAAATTGATTCTTTACGCTCGCGTGGTTTGCCTCGTCTACATATTTTACAATTTTGTAGTTTCCTTTTTCATCAAAAAAGTCAACGAATGAAGCATGTCTGGTTCCTTTTGGTAAACCTAAAACTTCGGTAATTTTGTCATTCCCTCTTTTCAATTCAATGATTGGAGCGAAGTACCAGAAGTTAGGTGCCCCTTCCATTTGCTGGGCAACCGTATATTGCGTAATCGATAAGAATACTTGATCGGGCGTTAGGCCTTGGTAATTTTCTTTTTTATACACCTTTCTCAATAATTCAGAAGAGAAGGTGTTGATGGGTTTCATACGTCCTCCATAATCTTGAATAACCAAAGAACCGAATTTAGCCGCGTGTTCTTTGCTTACTGTATTGGCGTGAATGATTGAGTCAATCACAGCCGGATCAGGTTTGGCTGGTGCGTGCATGTGTTGAGCCGAAGCGCCAACAGTGAAGAAAAGAACAAGTAGCGTCAACATAGAAGCTTTCTTCTCTCTAACTTTGTTTAATTTGCGTTTTAAGTCTGCAAAACGAGAGTTTTTATCAAATAAGATCCAAATTAAACCGACGTATAAAAAGAAGTATCCGATATACGTGATCCAAGTTCCCCAGAAATCGTGGTTTACCGATAAGATTGTTCCTTTTTCATCTGGGTCAAATTGCGCTTGAAAGAAGCGGTAGCCTTGATAATCTAAGATATTGTTCATGTAAATACGAGCGTCAAAAGAAGTATCTCCGTCTAATACCGTTACTTGACTTTCAAAAGCAGAGTAGCTTTTTTCAGTTCCAGGGTATTTATCCGCGATAAATTTGTTTAAGTGAATTTGGAAAGGCGTAGTATATACCTTACTTCCGTAGATCAATGTAAATTCAAGATCACCTAGTTCAATGGCTTGTGGTTCACCCATTCGACCTGCTTTTCCTTTCAAAACAACGTCTTTCTCTAAACCTTGAGAACGTACTGTTACCACTAAGGCATCTGCGGTCATTTGGTCTTTGAAATCACCATTAGAAACCACTGTTGTTTTTCCTTTCATCGGCAATTCAGGCAATACAAATTGTGTACCAGCCATCGTATAGAGTGAACGGAAGTTTAAGGGTGCTTTTTCGTTGGCTGTTACGCTTCCTGTAGATTGATCAGCCATCACCATATAATTTCCTTCAAATGGTGAATCAATAAAGAATTCGCCATTTTCGGAAGAGATATTAATAGCACCTTCTGTTGGAGCATTGTAACCGAATAAAATCCCGTGAATACTTGCGGCTTTTCCTTCTTCTAAGTAGTGTTCATGGCGTTCACCATCCCCTGATTCAACTAATTTTAAAAAGTTGGTACCATTGGGATCTGCTTCGATTACCTCTTCAGCAGCCATGATAAAATCTTTGTATTCAACTTCAAACGGAATACCGTTGAAGTCTTTTTTCATTTTGAAATGATTATCAGTTACTTGCGAGAAGTATTGATCCATTTCAAAAGTACGTCTTCTTGTTTCTCCTTCATATTCTCCATCGGCCATCACAGTTAAGAAGGTTTTATCCGAAAAGATGCTGTCAGCCGTTTCGCCTTCGCGAATAGGCATCATGCCTTCAAAGCTAATGTATCTTGTGATAAATGCTCCAATCATAATCAAAATAAAGGCAGCATGTAGCATAAAGGTAGACCATTTTTCTTTGGATAGTAAACGGTAGCGTTTGATATTTCCGATAAAGTTAATCAGGAAGATAAACATGATGATCTCAAACCATTTGGTATTGTAAATAAGAATCCGAGCGGTTGTCGTGTTGTAGCGATCCTCAATAAAAGTTCCCAGGGCAAGGGCTACTGCAAATACGATGAAAAGAACAGCCATTAGTCGGGTTGAGGAAAAAAAAGATATAATTTTTTTATCCATGAGTTGTTGATACGTTGTTTTTATAATGGAACAAAAATAACCAAAAAGCCCAGTAAACGGGTATATTTAACTTATTATTTAGGAATGAAAATAACTTTTTTTATGCGTAAAAAAAACTAAATTTGCAAAGATCTTTACCTCATTTGATCGATGATTAAAAAATCAACAAGGATTGGTCGCTATTTAGTGAATTAATAAAAAATTAACCATGCCAAAAATCTCTCAAAAAGGCATCCAAATGCCTGAGTCTCCGATTAGAAAATTGGTTCCTTTTGCTGAAAAAGCGAAACAAAAAGGACATCATGTTTATCATTTAAACATTGGTCAACCTGATATTAAAACTCCAGTAGACGCTTTGCAAGCGGTAAAAGATGCTGATATTAAAGTATTAGAATATAGCCACTCTGCAGGTTTTGAAAGCTATAGAGTGAAATTGGCAAAGTACTATCAAGCGCATCAAATTGATGTGAATGCACAAGATATCATTATCACAACTGGTGGTTCAGAAGCGTTGATGTTTGCTTTGGGAAGTACTATGGATGCAGGAGATGAAATTATTATTCCTGAGCCATTTTATGCCAACTACAATGGATTTTCAACGTCGAATGGCGTGACTATCGTTCCAGTGATGTCAACCATTGATACCGGATTTGCCTTACCTGCGATCGCTGAATTTGAAAAATTAATTACACCAAAAACAAAAGCAATCTTAATTTGTAATCCAGGAAACCCAACCGGATATTTATATTCGAGAGAAGAAATGGAGCAATTAGCCGCTTTGGTGATCAAACACGATTTGTTTTTAATTGCCGATGAGGTTTACCGCGAATTTGCGTATGATGGATTCAAACACATCTCTGTGATGAGCTTCCCTGAATTAGCTAATCACGCGATTATGATCGATTCAGTATCAAAACGCTACAGTATGTGTGGTGCGCGTATTGGTTGTATTGTATCTAAAAATGCTGAGTTGATGGGTGCAGCGATGAAGTTTGCACAAGCGAGACTTTCTCCACCTACTTTTGAGCAAATTGCTGCAGAAGCTGCCTTGGATACTCCGCAATCGTATTTTGATGAGGTAATCACAGAATACAAAGAGCGTCGCGATGTTTTCATCAAAGCGTTGCAAGAAATCGATGGAGTAGAAGTAACAGTGCCAAATGGTTCGTTCTACTGCGTGGCTAAATTTCCAGTAAAAGATGCGGATAGTTTTGCGAAATGGTTGTTGGAAGAGTATGACTTAAATGGTGATACCGTTATGATTGCTCCAGCAGCTGGATTCTATTCTACACCAGGTGTTGGATTAAATGAAGCCCGTATGGCTTATGTATTGAAAAAAGAAGATTTGATTCGCTCAGCAGAAGTTTTGAAAGAAGCTTTAAAAGTATATCAAACGATCGAGAAATAAACGAGTACACGTACCGAAAAAGTAAACCACGCCCCCAAGGCGTGGTTTTTTTATTTCCTCCATTTATCAAAAACGAAAATGGTCTTCTTTTCTTCGGGGAATAAAAAAAGACTTCCCTCAGGTATATTGTTTTATTCTATACTAGAAGAATAGATACATGTTTTTCTTGACTTCTCTTTTTTCTAGTTTTTTACTTTCCGATTGAGATAAGGTGGAAAATACCAAAATATAAGGCTCAAAACAGGAAAAATATTTTTTTAAATCGCATATAGGCGTTGTGCTTCATTTTTTTACCCTTTAAGGTGTATTGTGTAGAAAAAGAATAAAAAGTGTCTTAGCGTTGATTTATGAGAGGCTTTTTCTTGGGATAATTGTTCGCTCGCATTAAATTAATAATTGGAACTAACGTGTGTTTTTTTAATGTTTGATTCTGAAAAATGTGTTAAGAATAATTCGGGAGATAAAGTTTAGCTAGATTCTCAGTGTAGGTGGTTTTTTTTTGATTTTTTTATAATTCGGCTAGGAAGTACAGGTTTAAAACTAAGCTTTTGATACATGAAACACGAGTATGAGTTTGAATTCTATGATTTTTATCAGGTTTGAGTGCTTTTTTTGACGTCCGTATAGAAAATGCAACAACTATCTGTTTTGTTTTTATGTAAATTATTGATTTTAAGTAAGTTGTGTTTGATTCATTTTGTTGGTTTGTCGTGCGTTCTAATAATTTGAAACCTAAGGTGGGGATATATTACGGACTTTTGGCAAAACTATTAGGGAGAGCAATTTCATGAATAATAAGGTTGTTCGCTCAAGGAAATTATGAAAAAAAGAAACATGAATAAAAAGGTACTATTACAAGTTTTGATGATCGCTTTACTGTTCTTAGGGATAGGGAGTAAGTCGTACGCGCAATTCTTGGTGAGTGAAAATTTCCGAAGCAAGGAGGTTGGAAATAATATTGTTTTAGGAACAGGTTATAATAATCATAAAGCCTATTTGACTGCTGCTACGAAGAAAAACGGCAATTTTATAGATAAAGATAATGAGGGTTGGTTGCGTTTAACAGAAGCGGAAGGAGACCGAAGTGGTTATGCGTTTATTGATGAAGCTTTTCCATCAAGACTTGGGGTGTTCATTGATTTTGAATACAAGACTTGGGGAGGTAGTCATGCAGATGGTATTAGTGTATTTCTTTTTGACGGAACAATTGATCGCACTACTTTTCGCGTAGGAGGATATGGAGGATCTTTAAGTTATGCTCCACGTGTTAATAAAGATAGATGGGGACGCGTGACTGAAAATATAAAAGGATTAAAAGGTGGGTACTTAGGATTAGGTATTGATGAATTTGGAAACTTTGCTACAGACTCAGAAGATAAGCATGGGAATCAGAATCGCACACCGAATCAATTTACCCTACGTGGTCATACGGTAGAAAATGCTAACTCTAGCGTGAATTCAAATAAGATGTTGAAGACGGCTTCATCCGGTACACGTATTGATTATGGATCATCGACGTCAACACGTCCGACAGATAGTCAATATTATAGACGCGTACAGATTGAGATGAACAAAAATACAACGACAGGTAAATATGATATCGTTGTGCGTTGGGCCACTACAGTTGGAGGACAATTTACGGATGTATTTACCTATAGTTACGATCAAGTGCCACCGGCATTCTTTAAGCTAGGTTTTGGAGCCTCAACAGGTGGAAGTACAAATTACCATGAGATCCGCAATTTGTTTGCTACTACACCAGGTGGAGTAGTAGTGCAGAAAACTGTAGATAAAACTATGGCCAATGTTGGAGAGGATTTAACTTATACCATCGATATCAAAGGACAAAACGTAGAAACGTTGCAATTCAAATTGAATGATGACTTAGCGGCAATTAGCGAGTTTTTTGAAGTGACTTCTATCACAGCATCAAATAATGGTCATACAGGGACATCAATTGATATTCCTAGAAACAGTACTACATTGAATAATATCAATGTAACCTTAAGTCGTTTAGCTACAGCTACTATTACGATTAAAGGAAAAGTGAAAAAAGCACAACAAAATGGTTTATTAAAAAATACAGCTACGATTGTAAAAAGTAGCTTACCTACTAAAATACAAAATCTTGTATCTGATGATCAGTTAACTTCGACTGTATCTACTCAAGTTATTGATCCTAATTTCTGTGGTTGTCCTGAAGGCGCCATTCAGGTTAGAAGTTCAGATGGTTCACAAACATTAACTGGAGGTAATGTATACTGCGTTACAGGGGAAGTTTCTATTATTGGCGACTTGAAAATAGAACAAGGAGCAGCGTTGTACGTTCAGTCTGACGCAAAATTAATGGTAAATGGAACTTATACGCAAAGTGGCGGTGTTGTTAGTATCTGTCCGAAAGGAGGGATCGAATTGACAGGATCTGCGATGATTGGACAGGGAGCGACTGGTGATGTTAAGATTATTATGAAAGAGAATAGTTATTTTACTATTACAGGAGCTATGCTGCAATTTGAGCCTACAAATGGAAAAGTTAATATTGAAATGAACGATTATTCGATTGTAGAAATTTGTGCTACTTTTCAACAGAATGCAACATCTTATCCACTAGTAAAATATGTAGGAAAAGGACAATATAAGTCTTATTTTATTGTAAAAGCACAAGCAAGTGGCGGAGAAGACAGTATATTGACAACTTCAGATCAAGTGAATGTGATTGCGATGGATTCGGTTACTGGCTTAAATATGGGGCCGAGTTATTGTGGACCTAATGCTAAGGCAAGTACATGTTCTTTTTGGCCAGCAGGCTTAACTGATGCAGTGGCAGGAGTAAAATGTAAGCAAGCAGAAGGTCTAATTGATCGCACTAAACCAGTAGGTCCTGAGTTTTGTGAGTATGATGGAGATAAGTTCATCTCTGGTTACCATTCCACTATTATTAAAACAGCAACTGGATTCCAGATTTTTGGAGAGCAAACAAAACCTAGTGGGGGAACAAATGATCATTTCTTAGAGCCTACGGATATGACTTTTGCAAATGGATTCCATTATAAAGGAAGTCCTTTAATGGCGACGATGAGCTCTAAATACTATGGAAATAATCAGTTCTTTCTTTTAACTACAGGTGGACTTTATGGATGGGGTACTAGTATCACGGATTATAAGCTTAAAAATGC
>JASLHL010000089.1 GCA_030152225.1 Flavobacterium sp.
ATAGCATTATGACCAATACTAGTAAACATAAAATAGTATACCTACCCATAGAACAAGTGAACAGTGAGCACTGTGCATTAGTGGTAGAAAAAGGATTAACTCAAGTTAAGGGAGTAGCATCCGCTAAAGTAGAACTCAACAACCAACGCGTAGCTCTTTCCATTTCAGATCCTGAAGTACTTGGACAAGCAGCGAAAAAAGTACGCGACTTGGGGTATGATGTACCCACAATCAAACAAACCTTTCCCGTTTTAGGCATGACCTGTGCCTCCTGTGCTGGAAGTGCAGAGAGTATTGTCAACTTTGAAGAAGGGGTTATCGATGCAGCCGTGAATTTTGCTACAGCTAATTTAACCGTAGAATATATCCCTGGCTTAACTGATGTCGTTCAACTCCAGAAGGCATTGCAAGGAGCAGGCTACGATTTGTTGGTGGTTGATGAAGCCGAACAACAAGAATCATTAGAGGCAATTCACGCCGAAAAATTCAAACAATTAAAGCGCAAAACGTGGGGGGCTGTTCTGTTGTCAATCCCAGTAGTCGTCATCGGAATGTTCTTTATGGATATGCCCTATGGCAATGAAATTATGTGGTTGTTTTCCACCCCTGTCTTGTTGTATTTTGGAAAAGATTTTTTCCTTAACGCTTGGAAACAAACAAAAAATCGCTCAGCAAATATGGATACTCTTGTTGCGCTGAGTACAGGAATCGCTTATGTGTTTAGTATATTTAATATGCTTTTTCCTGAATTTTGGGGCCGTAGAGGGTTAGAAGCACACGTTTACTTTGAAGCCGCAGCGGTAATTATTGCTTTTATTTTACTAGGCAAATTATTGGAAGAAAAAGCCAAGGGCAATACATCCTCCGCTATTAAGAAACTCATGGGGTTACAACCTAAAACAGTTTTGGTGCTTCAAGCGGATGGAACAGAAAAAGAAATTCCAATCGAAGCGGTAGAAGTAGGAGCCGTTCTATTGGTGAAACCAGGAGAAAAGATAGCTGTTGACGGAATTGTACAAACAGGAAATTCGTATGTAGATGAGAGCATGTTGAGTGGTGAACCTGTACCAGTATTGAAAAAAGCAGGAGAAAAAGTTTTTGCAGGGACGATTAATCAAAAGGGAAGTTTTCAGTTTGAAGCGGTTAAGGTAGGGAAAGAAACCATGCTGGCGCAAATTATTCGCATGGTACAAGATGCCCAAGGAAGTAAAGCTCCTGTACAAAAATTAGTAGATAAAATTGCGGGAATATTTGTACCCATTGTCATTGGGATTGCAATATTGACTTTTATTTTGTGGCTAGTGCTCGGTGGTGAACACGGCGTGGTACAAGGATTATTAGCTGCTGTAACGGTGTTGGTTATCGCCTGTCCCTGTGCTTTGGGACTAGCAACGCCAACGGCCATTATGGTGGGTGTTGGTAAAGGAGCAGAGAACGGTATTTTGATTAAAGATGCGGAAAGTTTAGAACGAGCCAAAAGTGTGTCGGCAATCGTATTGGATAAAACAGGAACTATTACCGAGGGAAAACCACAAGTGACAGGTGTGAAATGGCTGGATGATAAGGACGGACGAAAAGACGTCTTACTAAGTATTGAGAAACAATCTGAACATCCCTTAGCCGAAGCAGTTGTTACTTACTTCAAAGGAGAAGAATCAACTGGGATTACGGCCTTTGATAGCATAACTGGAAAAGGAGCTAAAGCAGATTATCAAGGGGAAACCTATGTTGTAGGAAATAAAAAACTTTTACAAGAGAATCAGATTGCCATTGCTTCAATATTGCAACAACAAGCCGATCAATGGGGAAGAGAATCTAAAACAGTCATTTGGTTTGCCAACAGCCAACAAGCTTTAGCAGTACTTGCTATCTCGGATCAAATCAAGCAAACTTCCGTACAGGCCATTCAAGAACTACAAACCATGGGCATTCAATTGTATATGTTAACTGGAGATAATGAAGCAACGGCTCAGGCGATCGCCAAGCAAACGGGAATTCAGCACTATAAAGCAGAAGTATTACCCCAAGAGAAAGCTGATTTTGTCAAAGCGTTGCAACAACAAGGTAAAGTAGTGGCTATGGTGGGCGATGGAATTAACGATAGTACCGCTTTAGCAACAGCCGATGTGAGTATTGCCATGGGTAAAGGAAGTGATATTGCCATGGATGTTGCTAAAATGACGATTATCTCGTCAGATCTGACCAAAATTCCACAGGCTATTCGCTTGTCTAAACAAACCGTAAACACAATCAAACAAAACTTGTTTTGGGCCTTTATCTATAACTTAATTGGTATTCCTATTGCGGCCGGAATCTTATACTCCGTGAATGGTTTCTTGCTAAACCCAATGATTGCTGGAGCTGCTATGGCACTAAGTAGCGTGAGTGTAGTGAGTAATAGTTTGCGCTTAAAATGGAAAAAATAAAAAGAGAAATTTCACAAAAGATGACAAGAATAGTATAACAACTTACCAACTAAAAACAAAGAACTTTGTTAGTAATAATAATCAATAAAAAATAAATACCATGGATCATACAATCAATCAATTCAAGACCAATTTAAATTGCTCAAGCTGTGTAGGAAAAGTTACAGCAGACTTAAACGAAGCCCTAGGAGAGGGACAATGGACGGTTGATACCTCCGTAAGTGATAAAATTCTAACAGTAAACAATGCTACTGTCACTGCAGAGGAAGTCGTAAACATCATCAAGAAAAAAGGATTCAAAGCAGAAAGCCTTTAATGGTGAATGGTGAGTAGTGAGTAGTGAGTAGTGAGTAGTGAGTAGTGTGTAGTGAGTAGTGAGTGAGTAGTGAGTTACCACTTACCATTCACCACTTACCTCTCACCACTTACCTCTCACCACTTACCATTCACTAAAAAAAGCAAAAAAAGATTTGTAAATACAAATTAAATTGTAAATTTGCATGCTTAAATAAAATAAGTATAACCCAAAAGTTATTTGACGTTTACACCTTTCTTGAGAACAGAAAGCTTCGGAATAGAGAATAGCTCAATTTTTTAAAATAGATTTATCATGAAAAAAGGTATTCACCCAGAAAATTACAGATTAGTAGCATTTAAAGATATGTCAAATGAAGACGTATTCATTACAAAATCAACAGTTGAAACAAAAGAAACAATTGAAGTTGATGGAGTAGAATACCCAGTGTTTAAAATGGAGATCTCTCGTACATCTCACCCTTTCTACACAGGTAAATCTAAACTTATCGATACTGCAGGACGTATTGATAAATTTAAAAGCAAATATGCTAAATTCAACAAATAGTCTGAATTTATTTACAATAACAAAAAACCTTCCAAGTAATTGGAAGGTTTTTTTTTGTATATCTAGTAGGGAGATTGTGATTTTTAGACGGGATTCTCTTAACTTTGAATAATCTATGAATTGATATGTATTGTTATGAATTATATTTTATTTGACGGGGAGGTAAGAAATGCCCTATTGCCTTTTACTTTTACAAGACCTGTAGCCGATATACGCGTAGGGATTTTAACCATTCGTGAAAAATGGGAGAAATATTTGGGGTATACTACCACTACGGTGACAGAGGAATACTTAGAAGCGAAGTTCCCTATGGTCGAAGCGGAACAAAACATTATGATTAATAGTGCGTTCTTGCCTACAGCGGAATTAGTAGAGCGAATTCAAGCGTTACAGCCGAATCAAGCGATTGGTTATCAGGAAGATATTGTTGCTTTTTTTACAGAAGAAGAACAAGAAGAAATTGACTTTGACGACTATGAAATCGTTGATTTTACAGCCTCCTTAATTAAAATCGCACACAAATGGGATATTTTTCAGTATAATGATGCGGCAATTCGTCAGGATTACGTCTTGTTAACAGAAGATCGTACTTCAGAACCGATTCCGTCAACAGTGCAAGTAATTGGCGCAGAGCACGTCTTTATTGAAGAAGGAGCCGTGTTGAACTTCGTGACGCTAAATGCAACAACAGGTCCTATTTATATTGGCAAAAATACCGAAATAATGGAAGGAGCGATCATCCGTGGACCTTTTGCCCTTTGTGAAGGCGCTCAAGTAAAAATGGGAGCCAAAATTTATGGTGCAACAACGGTTGGACCTGAGTGTAGAGTAGGAGGGGAAGTGAGTAATTCAGTACTATTCGGATACACCAACAAAGGACATGATGGATTTTTAGGGAATTCCGTTTTAGGCGAATGGTGTAATCTAGGTGCTGATACGAATAATTCTAACCTGAAAAATAACTATGCCGCAGTAAAACTGTGGAATTACGAAATCAATGCACAAGAAAATACGGGATTACAATTCTGTGGACTAATGATGGGAGATCACAGTAAAAGTGGAATCAATACCATGTTTAATACAGGAACCGTGGTCGGAGTAGCATGTAGCGTTTTTGGTGGAGGTTTTCCTAAAACGTTTTTACCAAGCTTTACTTGGGGTGGTAAAGATTTAGATGATGTATATGACGTGTCAAAAGCTATCGAAACCATGAAAATTGTCATGAGTCGCCGTCATATTGAATGGACACAAGAAGAAGAAAATATTATTCGTCACTTGGCAGAAGAAAATCGCTTGGAGCGCTTTCAAGCAAAGCTAGGAAGATAATTGGTGATTGGTGACAAGTGAAACGTGAAAAATAATTTTTATAATAATCCATTCACATAATAAACACAAAAAGACTTGGTAGCCCCAGGTCTTTTTTAGTTTACAGTTTACAGTGTATCGCAAACCGCGCAAAGAGCAAAGAACAAAGAACAAATCGCGCAAATTCCCATCTCCCATCACTAATAATAAGAAACAGTCTGTGGTCGGTCGTAGTTAAAGTTTGGTAAATCCATGTTGTATTGTACCGAATTCGCACGGAATACACTTCCGCCAGAATCTGGCATTGTTGGATAGTACACTAAAGAAATTGTAACCTTACTAAATACGAGATAATCGTTATTTGCTACGAGTCCTAGGCTAAATCGCGAGTAGAGTTTTGGATCGAGGAGGCGATTTTTACTATCTCCAATAAATGCGCCTTCAAAGCTGAAATACGGATTAAAACGGAATCCTTTCCACTCATATGGAGCATAGGATTGCCATTGGTAGGCTAGGGAAAGTCGTTTGGTACCTGTAATTTTTTGCGCGCGTATCCCTTGAATAACCCCTTCTACTTTTAATTCATCGCCAATGTGATCATAGCGATGAGATCCCAGAACCAGTTGAGGAACGAAGAAATGTCGGAAACGCCAACTGCCCCAAACGAAGAGACGCGTAAAATAAGTTCCTTCTAATCGAAAAGCGGCCTGTTCGGTTTTTCCACCATCAAAATGACCTCCCCATTCAATATTTCCTGCAAAATACCCTAATTTGGTATAACCACCCATCGAAAAGCGAGCGCCAAAATAAGCCCTTCGCTTGTTATATCGGTCGCGCATTCCCCCCGTTAAAGCTAAGATTTTACCTACTTGAACGTCTTCAATGATATCGTAATTAAAGATAAAACGATCCTGAATATAGTTGGTAGAACTCAAACTAATAGAAGCGAGATACAAGCGTTGATCTCGGTAATAATTATAGAGATCGTATTCAGGCCCAGGGGTTTTGTGGAAATTTTCCTTGACAAAACGAAGGGAAGTACGCAAGTTGGTAATGGTTGGACTTTTGGTGTGCAACGCAATAGAATAACCTGCCCAATAGTCATAGGTATTGTATTTGATGGACTCTAAACTATACTTCATGTTTTGGTCAGGAAGTGAATCACGCCTAAACCGTTGTTGTGCACTAAACCCTCCTGCCCATTTGGCGTAAGGAGAATAAAAAGGGCGATTGAGTGAAACTCCTTTAACGTAGTTTCCCCATGCATCTTGATTAAACAAGATATTGGAGCGAATAAACGTATTCTGAATGTTGTTCACAGAATAACTGAAATAAGCTCCTTGCTTATCTTCCTTGAGTCGCTTAATATATTGAACGGTTACATCATGTCCGAAACCACCAAAATTTCGATCCGTTAACTTCAGACGCATCGAAGAAGTAGAAATAGAACCACTAGGATAAATGGTCCAAGAGTCTAGCTCTCGAATATTTATATCGACAGAATCGGGAGAAGAAGTGGGTATGGCCGTAATCATCACCCGACGCACATAGCGTTGTGTACGAATTAAACGCTCAGATTCTTTTACCTTTAAAGAGTCAAATACTTCCCCTTCTTTAAAAAGTAAGAAATTGCGTATAGTGAATTTTTTTGTCTTTAAATGCGCGCGATTTCCCCATATTTCCAAAGTTTTCTCTGGTTTTTTTAGCGAATCTTTCTCCGAATACCCAAAGGGATCAAGGGTTGTAATATTGATGTTTCGAATGATTTTTCCCTCCCCGCGATCTAAGTGTCGGTTTACCTGTACTTCTGGAGCATGAGCAACCATGCGCTTGTTGCTTTTATAAACAAGCTTATTGAATAAGCGCCCCAGTTTTGTACTCTTGTTTTTCTCCTTGAGGTTAGAAAAAATCTCCGTGGTATCCTTTTTTACCTGAAAGGGTAATTTCTTGTATTGCACACTGTCAAATTTTGGTACCGTATCTACTTTTATGATAGGTGTCGTTTGTGCACAGGTAAGCTGTACAGCAAAACAAAATAAAAATAGAAAAGAGGTTATTTTTAACATGTGGTTTTTCTCAACGGAAACTAGATTGTTACAACGGAAAAGTTAAGTATTTATTTCTAGATCTCGAATATAATCTTCGTATTCGTAGAAGAAAATTTCAAATGCTGTCATTTTTTCATTAAAAAAATCAAAAATAGTGTCCCATGTTTTTGGATTATTAATGGAAACACCCTCGAGAGAAACCCAAATACGACTGATTAATTTTCCATTTTCTAAGTAATATTCGCGTTCAAAAATAGCATCTGCTAGATGATCTTCTAATAGAATACCTTTGAGGGATTCTATTTTCTCGTAATAAATCGTTCTCTTCTCTTCATCTCGGGGTTCAATATCGAGCAGCACTTCTGCCTTTTTGTTGTCTGCGTAGAATTTAAAAGAAACATCCTTGATTTTGGTGTTGTGCAATAGCCACTTTCTTGGATACGTTTCAGCAAACTGAATCCAGAATTCTTTTTTTATTCTTTTAGCATCTTCTTTACTATACATTGTTGATAAAGTCGTAGATTTAGGTATATGTTAATTTGATAAAGCAAAGCTATGACTTTTGATTCTTTTTTGCATAAGATAGAGCAAATTAAAGGTGCAAAACCTGTTGGAATTGATGCACATCGCTTGATGATCCCCATAGAAAGGATCCCTTATTTATATGCAGAAGATTTTAGGGCATACAATCCAAAGGAGTCTGCGGTTATGATGTTGCTGTATCCCAAAGGACAAGAAACCTATGTTTTATTAATTGAACGTGCAACGTACAAAGGGGTTCATTCTGGGCAAGTGGGGTTTCCTGGAGGAAAATACGAACTCGATGATCGGGATCTTCAACAAACAGCCTTGAGAGAAACCCAAGAAGAAGTGGGGATTATTGAACAAGATATTCAAATTATTCAGCCGTTTACCAAGATTTATATTCCACCGAGTAATTTTTATGTGCAACCGTATTTGGGTATTGCGCAAAAAGAGCTGTTGTTTATTCCTGATGCGTTTGAAGTGGCAAATATTATTGAATTGCCGTTGCATGTTTTACTCCAAGATCAAATTGTCAAAGAGGTGGAGATGAAAACAAGCTATGCCGCTTGGACGCAC
The DNA here is from genome assembly GCA_030152225.1 of Flavobacterium sp. Classification (GTDB taxonomy): domain Bacteria; phylum Bacteroidota; class Bacteroidia; order Flavobacteriales; family Flavobacteriaceae; genus Flavobacterium. The sequence continues at coordinate 7,743 of JASLHL010000089.1, forward strand.
GTACCTGCGTTTATTTACAACAACTATACGATATGGGGAGCAACAGCTATGATGTTGAGTGAACTCAAGGAAACGCTAAAAAATGCACTAAAAACATATACGTAGGACGTAATTAGCAAATTTTAACCTAATGCAACTAGTAAAAAGCATTAAATTTGTAATTCATTAATCAGGATGTAGGAGTATGGGATTATTCAAGAGGAATCCATTTGGCCATATATTGTGGCTAAAAAAATGGATCATTCGAACGTTTGGTTTCTTAACACACCAACGATTTAGAGGGTTTAACGACTTGCAAATCGAAGGTTCAGAAATTTTACGCCGTTTACCCGATAAAAATGTATTGTTTATTTCGAATCACCAAACGTATTTTGCCGATGTAGTGGCCATGTACCACGTGTTTAATGCCAGTTTGAAAGGACGAGATAATTCGATTAAGAATATTATGTATATTTGGAAGCCCAAGCTAAATTTGTACTATGTCGCTGCGGCAGAAACAATGAAAGCTGGACTTTTACCTCGTATTTTGGCTTATGTTGGAGCCGTACAAGTCGATCGTACCTGGAGAAGTAAGGGGGTCGATATAGATGAAAAACGCGAAGTTAATCAAGACCAAGTAGAAAATATTAAAATCGCTTTAGACGATGGGTGGGTGATTACTTTTCCACAGGGAACAACTAAATCGTTTAAACCCATTCGAAAGGGAACAGCCCATATTATCAAAAACTACAAGCCTATTGTCGTTCCTATTGTCATTGATGGATTTCGACGCTCTTTTGACAAAAAGGGACTACACCTAAAAAAGAAGGGCATTTTGCAGTCCATGGTCATCAAAGAACCGCTGGAAATTGATTATGAAAATAGCAGTATTGACCAAATTGTCGAGCAAATTGAAATGGCCATCGAACAACATTCGTCTTTCCTAAAAGTGGTTCCACAAGAGTTTGTGGAAGAACAAAACGCACTAAACGAAAAGCGAACGTACGATTACTATAGTTCATCGAAGAATTACTAAAAAATAAGGAGGTATAAAAAAAGGTCATCCCACGGGATGACCTTTTTTTATTTTAGTAGGCTGAACTACCATTGTGATAAGGGTAAAGACTACTGCTGTCAATGCTATTTTGGAAAATAGGATTGTCTTCCATCTTTCCTTTCTTCACCTTACTTGTTAGTTCAAAAATAACTGTATTCGTATCCGTTGATACACGTTGGATTGTTAGGTTGTTTTTTTGGATCGTACAAACAAAATAAGACGACTCATCATAGCTGTAAGCGTTATATGAATCTCCCCAAGTTCTCAGTGCCACTGTTCCTTCAACAAAACGACCTTCCTCAAATCTACCGCGGTATTTTTCTTTCCCATTTTCATAGTAAATACACGGACCATGTAGAGCGTAATTTTTCGTGCCATATTGGTAAACTAACGCTTCATCTTCGTTGTAAAAACTTTCTTGAGTTGAATCATCAGCCAATAATTTTTTCTCATACGTTAAGGTTCCCGTATAGGTGTTGATTGATTTTTCATAGGTAATTACACTTTCTTCATACGTAGAATATACATTGCTGTCATATCCAAATTCAATGTAGGTTCCTTTGTATGGATAGCCATCGCGGTATTCTAAAGTGGCGATACTCTCACCTGCTTCATCGTAGAAGTGTGTTGGTCCACTTAACTCCCCATTTTGATAGCTCTTAGAAGACTGTAAATAGGCTTCGTTATACGTTTCTTCTTTTACAATCTCTCCTGCTTTGTAATAGGTTTTGCTTGCAATGTATTCGGAATATTCACTTTGATAGGTTTCAAGTCCATCTTTTAATCCCTTTTCATAGGTTGTGATGGTTGTAGAATACCCGTCGGAAGTACTTACTGTTCCCGTATACGGTTGCCCTGCTTTATACGTAGCCTTCGCTACTTGATTGCCTTCCATATCATAGAAAACACCCTGTTTGTTGTAGTCAATATCAGAAATTAAATACGGATCAATCTCATCGCTATACATCCCATTTTTATTGCCGTATTCTTTTTTGCGTATCAATTCTCCTTTGCTGTATGTGCTTGCAGAAGATACCACGTCATTTTCGAAGAATGTATAGAAAGTTCCCTCTTTTTCAACATTGTCAAAAACACCTGTTACTTTTCCTTTTGCATCGAAGTAGGTTACTTTTAGTATTGATTGATCGTAATCGTTTTTGTTGAAAATTTCTTCATTTCTTTTCGTTCCTTCTCTGGTATAGCGAATGCGTTTGGATACGCCAACAGCAGGTGTGAAAATTTCTTCTCTTAAGATCGGTTTGCTGTCATAGGTTGGATAAGCCTCATAAGAAGCACTATACGTGATTTCTCCTTTGCTATATGAAATTTTATTGCCAATCTCATCATTCGTTAGCGTGATAAAATCACCTTCAAAAGGTTCTGTATAGCCATACGTCCCTTTTTTAGATTGCAATTTTCCAATGACTTTTCCTTTTTTGTCATAGTAGGTAGAACTTAATTCTGTTGCCTCTTCAAATAATTCCCCTGTAGAATAAAACGCTTTTTTTGCCACAATAAAGCCATTTTTATAGGTTGTCATGGATTCATCATCGTATAAAACGCCATTTTCTGGGCTATAACCGTCTTTGTCATAGGTTAATACGCCTTTGCTGCTGCCGTCAGGATTGAAGTATTCTATTTTTTCAATCGCGTATGAATTGTGGTAATACTTGATTGATTTAGGTAAGAATAGCGTTGCTCCTGGGTGGTATACCGTTTCCTTAACAAGCTCTCCTTTTTTGTATTCCGATAGGCTGGTTGGTGTATCTGGATTATCCCCATATTCATTGTAAAATACATAGGATCCCTCTTGATTTGTTTCCGCGCTGTATTCATCTAAATCTGCTGTATACGTAGCGATTACTTTTCCATTTGGATCATAGAAAAGTGTTGTTGCTTTAGTTGTAGTTGCCGTTGTTTTATATTTGATTGCGCCAGATACATAAAAGTTAGCTGTTTCCGTATTAACCCCATTCACGTAGGTACTCGTCATTGTTGGACGGAAAGTATCGTAATCTAAGATAATAGATGTGCCATTTTGAATCGATCCGTCTTCGTAGTTTGCCGTGTAAAGCACTTCGCCTTTTTCATTCAAATATTGCTCCTCCAAAATATTGTTCTCCGCATCAAAAGTGAAGATGTATTTTTGGTTGGGCTGATTTTTATTAACATAGATATATGATTCGTAGCTTCCTTCGTTAATGGCAATGTAAAAATAGGCACTTTTGTACAATTGCACCATTTTCCCATCATAAGGATAACCATTCTCGTAAGTTAACGTAAATTCTTCTTGCGTAAAAGGATCGATAGACGTAATATGGGTAGCATTGCCGTTATCGAAGAACATATCGAAATTAACCGATCCATCTTCATTGTAATAGGCCACTTTTCCGTCATATGTAATGGCATTGGTTTGATCAAAACTACCAATTCCCTTTACTTCAATTGCTTTTGTTTCTTTGTTATACGTCGTGATTTCTCTATAGCCCTCTTTGTTTTTTATGGGTTTAGAAACTCTAAATGAACTAGCCAATGCTCTGGTCGTTACTTCGTCGTATGTGTTTACCCATAAGGTATCTTTTACCGTCTGACTGTAAATCGCAGAAGAAAATAACAAGGCAATAGGTAATAATTTTTTGTACATCGTCCTGTGTGTTTTTATTGTACAACAAATGTAGATAAAACAGCAGAAAAACAATATCACTACTTCTAGTGAATGTGATTTTTTTACAAGTAAAAATAAAAAAAGTCTTTGTAGTTGATACAAAGACTTTTAAATTATACTGATGGATTTAGTTCCTAGACTAAAGACTGTTTTTTCTTGAAAATAAGTTGGCTATTCATCAAAAAGATAGCGCTTAAAATAAGGAGAATACCCAACCATTGAATCAAAACAACTTGTTCTTGTAGGACCATATAGGCTACGGTTACGGATACGGGTAATTCAATAGAAGCGATAATACTACCCAATCCAACGCCTGTATGGGGGAATCCCATATTCAAGAAGATTGGAGGTAAAATGGTGCCAAATAGGGCTAACAACAATCCCCAAGAGTAAAAAATACTCCAGTCGAAATCGCGAATACCGCTCGTATTGGTGGTAAATTGTTGATAAAAAGATAACATGATGTCCGAATTGTTCGGTCCGAACTGCGTGATAAAACAGAAAATCAAAACGACAGCAGTTGCCCCACATAGCATAAATAAGCTTCGCTTAGGTGCTGGTAAGTGATTGGCTACCACATTTGAGGCAAACATGGTTGTTGCAAAAGAACAAGACGCCAAAAATCCGAAGATCAGTCCGCGGTAATCGAGTTCAATTTCATTGGCCAATACATTGGTTGCTAATACTGTACCAAATAAGATTAGTGCCACTGCTACAATTTTTAATAGGCTGGGGAATTGTTTGGTGACCACACTTTCAATGACCACGCCAATCCACACCGATTGCATCAGCAATACAACGGCAATAGAAGCGTCGATATAACTCACGGCCATATAGTATAAAACAGAAGTAAATCCCATGGATGTTCCCGCTAAAACTAAGTTGCGGATGTCTTTTTTACTAGCAATAGTGTCAGTGGTTTGTTTTTTGCGAATCCCATTGATGATGAACATCCCAATAAGTCCGAGTAATACTTGCGATAAGGTTACCTCAGCAGTAGTATACCCATGTGAATACGCCAGTTTTACAAATGAAGCCAACATCCCAAAACTGGATGCACCAATAGCGACTAAAAATACGCCTTTTACCAAATTCTGTTCTTTCATTGCTCTACTTTTAACGGGGCAAAGGTAGTTATTATTTTTTTGGAGGTATAGGACAAATGTCTAGGGG
>JASLHL010000116.1 GCA_030152225.1 Flavobacterium sp.
GGTAACCTCGTTCCGGTATTTTGTGAGCGGCCCAAATCAACTTTCCTTGGAGCTGCTGAAAGATCTATACAAAGAGACTTACAGCAATAAAGCTTTGGTATTTCCCAATAGTCGTGGCCGGGCCGAAGAAGTGGCCGTCAAGCTGAAAAGGATCGCCGAAAAGGTTAAAGGACACATGGCTTATTACTCACACCATTCATCAGTCGATCGCGAGCTAAGGGAATGGATTGAACATTTTGCCAAAACAAATACGTATCATCCATTTGTGATTTCCTGTACCTCAACGCTTGAACTCGGAATCGATATCGGAAGCGTTGAAAAGGTGGTCCAGATAGATGCTACGCATTCCATAGCATCTCTTATACAACGTGTGGGGCGAAGCGGGCGCAAGGATGGACAAGCTAGTTCGTTGTTGTTATACGCAACTGGTAAATGGAGCCTGTTACAATCATTGGCTTGTTGGGAACTTTATAAACAGGAATTCATCGAACCGCCCTTTGTAGCTGTAAAGCCCTTTGATTTATTTGCTCACCAACTATTGGCAATAGTGAAACAATATAGCGGCTTACCCATTTCGGTTTTAAAAATGGAGCTCGAGCAAAACTTTGCTTTTAAGGATGTCACGTCCGAAGAGTTTGATGACATTATAAGACATCTGATTGAAACCGATATGCTCGAGCAATTGGGTCAAGAAGTCATTATCGGTCTCGAAGGTGAACGAATTATCAATTCGCGAGATTTTTATTCAGTTTTTGCGACTGAAATACATTTTAAAGTCTTACATGATGGCAAATCTATTGGTGATCTCCCCTCCTCCTCACCGATCACGATCGAAGACAATATCTTGTTGGCAGCCAAGATCTGGAAGGTTGTGGATATCGATTTTAGAAGTAGGAAAATATTCGTCAAGCCTACAAATGATGGAAAACCTCCAATCTTCGGTGGTGAACCAGGTAATACACATCCACTAGTTAGGCAAAAAATGCTCGAATTGCTAATGACTTCATCTAAACATTCTGAACTGGATGAGCAATGCTGTGCGATATTGGCTGATATGCGACAGGTATTTCAGTATATTCCAATTGAGAGTTTGGAAGATGACCGGCCCCTGTTTGTGGGTGAAAATTCTTATAAATTTTACACCTATCAGGGGTCAAAGATATTTGACACGCTGAAATTCATTTTATCAGCTGCAGGTATAGAATTCCGGCACCTTGATCAATTAGCATATATAGAAATTGATCGAGAGCAGGGCTTTGAATGGTCTGCTCCAAAACTGCTTGCTGTTTTGACAGACTTAGATCGTCATTTAGCATTACGGATCGATACGAATCCCGCTATATTAAGTTTCGCTAAATGGGCTATACTACTTCCTAAGAATAAACAGGTTGAGCTTTTAAAAAGTAGACGATATGATTTTGAAGGGGCAGTAAAGTTTATAAACTCGGTACGGTGGATTTACGTAAACACCTATGCGGATGATTCTATCAAATTTGCTTTAGACGCTTAAATTAAATTTTTATTAATATGGTTATTTCGCATCTAATTCTCGTAGAGATTGACACAGATAGCTCGACAATCGCTTTAAAAATCAAAGACCTCAAAAGTCTAAAGCTGGATAATTATTCTCGTGGCAAATACAGGAAAAGCTTTGCAATCTGTACCAACAATAAACATTTAGCGATAAATATTAAATCTGGCATCGAGGCACTTCTTTTGGACAGTATGATTAATGATTTCAATGGAACGACATATAGCATATCTGCTTTGAATAAAGTGGTAAAAGGTTGCAATTTTTATAAGTCTGAGATTCCAGGTATCGAAATTATCAAGAATATTAAGGATCTAGCAAACTTCGAGATCCCTAATCTTGATACACACAACGGCATCAGAGAGTTCTACGACAACTATAATCTGATTATCAATCAAATCGACGAAATAATAAGTAATGGCGCTGAATTTTCCAAAAACAACAGAAAAGACCAAATATCCATTATACACAACCGAAACTTACCAATTTTGGATCACTTGAATTTCGATTGGATATATAATAAAAACAACAATATCATCATCGATAATTTTGGTCTTTCAAGATGGAAACGCGAAGGGCGATTCCCGGAGCATAGACGACTTATAGAGATAAAGTATTTTAGATAAAAAGTTTTAACGATAAATCTTGGTGTTCATATTCAAACAAATAATAGTCAAAATATTTGCTTGAAGGTACATGTTGTGAAATCTTATTTATTATGTTCAAATTTTCCTTTGAATATCAGATTTTATGATTTGACTTCCCTTTTTCGTATCTAATTCACTTGGAAATTAGGCATCTTTCAACAAATTCAACCGCCTCAAATCTTCCAAAAAAGAGTTCGAGTTTTGTACCAGCGGGATCACAATAAAAAGCTTCACTGCAATTGAGGCTTTTTTTGTGCCCTGGGATGAGAACCCAAGGGTTCGAACAAAGTGAAGCGTGCTGGTTCAATATTTACTAATTAGAGTTGCTGTAAAGCTTGTTTTACTCTGTCCTTGTTGTGCTTAGAAATGGGTATTTTTTCTCCAGAATTTAAGCACAAGATACCACCGTCTTCTTTTAACAAACTTTTTACGTATTTTGGATTTACTAAATGACTTTGGTGCGTTCTTAAAAATCCATTTGGGCACAGAATATCTGCATATTCTTTAAGTGATTTAGAAACC
>JASLHL010000140.1 GCA_030152225.1 Flavobacterium sp.
ACAAAATCGAAGCAACAGCTGAAGGAAACAATTCATTAAATGTTACCTTCAAAGATAAGTCCAAATGGCCTGCTGCAGTATTCACAGGTGATTTGGTTTTATTCCCTGAAGAATCTACGCCTCCAATAGAGGGTTAATAAATGTTGTGTTGTAAATCAAAAAGCTCCTTGACTGGAGCTTTTTTTAATTCGTATTGCTATGCAAGACTATCCTGAAAAAATAAGAGAATACCTCTACGATAATTTTATTCCTGGTACCAAGGAGAATGTCAACCTCAAGGTAACGACCAAAGAATTGTTGAACTTTTTGTTCCGCATCTTCCCGTATGAGTGTATTGACGATTATCAACTGGTTGATATCCTCTACGAATTGGGCTATCAACCTGCGAATCTTATGGAGAAAAACAAAAATGATCAAACTGAATTGAATGCGTATTGGTTATTAGCTGCGATGCCTTCCCTTTGATTTTAGATGCACTAACTAAGTTTATTTTTTTAACATTTTTGTTTTTGGTTATATTTGATATTCATCAATTACTGACAATATGAGGAATATAAAAATATCAGGACTATTTTTCGCACTAACTATTTTATCAACAGTATTAAACTTGAATGATTTTTGGGGTTATGTAATTCCAATGCTACTTCTATCAATTAGTATTTTGTTTTTAATCAATTGGTTAAGTGCAAAAGCAAATTCAACCAAAACGAATGAAACTTATGACTTTTACAAACTAAATCTAAAGAATTCAACAGAAAGTTTCATTAATCAAAACAACTTAGATAAACAATATAAATTCGAATTAAAAGGTTTGAACTTTACTAAAGGCTATAGTTTAGTAGATCAACAAGTGATTGATGTCTATGAAGAACTAAGACTTGAACTGGAGCCTGATAATGAATATGACTCTAATGCTGTTGCTGTATATTATGATAACGAGAAAATAGGTTATGTTGAAAAAACAAAAGCTAGAGGTGCAAAGAAGCTAGTTAATGACGGTTTTACTTTTTGTTACATACATAATATTAAGTTCTATTATCATGAAAAGAGTAGAAAAGATTTAATCTATGTGGATATCACGATTCCTTATAAAATGGAAGTTTAACTTTTCGCACGAATGTAAATGTTAACTTTTAATTTTGATTATATTTGGTTTTCGATCTAAATAAGAAATTATGAAAAAATTACTCACTATTTTAAGTCTTCTTTTACTTATAACCGCATGTAAGGATAAAAAAGAAGAATATCTTAAAAGAGATATAGAAAGTGTCAAAAAAGGAAAATTTCATGTAATTCGCAATTTTATAGACTCTCAAAAACATATTCAATATTATAAAGATATTGAAGATTTTACTGAGGTTAGAGAAGTTTTTGTGCAAACGATTAATGATAGTTTACAGAAACTTGAAGTAGCTATTAATGATTTAGCAAACAAAAAATTTAGGACATATGATAAAAAAATAGAAGGTTATAAAGAGTATGTAAATGACTATTTTAAAATTAATCACAAAAACATTTTATATAGTTCTGTGATTCATAGTTATACAGATGACTTTGTAGTAATATTTTATAATTTTAATATTACACAGCAAAATCATTATCCCTATGTAAATAGCGTCAATATGCTAATAAATGATACACTTCGACTGAAACATGATATTTCTGTTCTTGATCTAAAACATGCTGATTTTGATGATACCTACATTGAAGAATTTACTATACATTCTCAGGAGGATTTTGGCAAGGCATTAACTGATAATCTATCAGACAATATAATTTATAAGCTGCAGGGTGATAAATTCTCTGAAACTCGAAAAGTAAGTAAAGATGAATATAAAGCATTAGCCGAAGTAAAAGATTTATATTATCTATTGAATGCTAAAAATGATTTAATCAAGATGGAAAAAGATGTTATTCTTTATACCAAATAATTTAACAATCATAATATACCTTTAAACCTCTCAAGTGAGAGGTTTTTTTATGTCCTTTTTTCAGCATTCTGTGCATTCTACTTTTGTTGTAAATACGTTACTAATGAAGTTTTTACAATCTATAGGTATTGAACTAGTCTTACTCTTAGCTGGCATTGCAGGAGGTTTTGTATCACTCACATCTAAACCAAAGAATATGACACGAATGCAACAAATTGGAACTGTTATATCAGGGGGGTTAACCGCGAACTACCTAACCCCTTTAGTCGCTGAATGGGGTGGCTTTTCTGAACAAGCATTGTATGGATTAGCTTTTGCTTTAGGCTATAGTGGAATGAAGTCATTAGAACTTGTATTTAAAATTTTGAACACCAAATTTCATTCAAAAGATAATAATCAAGATTTATAAAAATGGCACAAGAAAAAGTATATCCTTCAGCAGGACATCACGACAAAGATCCAGGAGCGGTTGCCCATGGATTTGTAGAAATGAAAGAAATGGATACGTTTCGCAATTTGTTAATTGAGTACTTGATGTACAAAGGGCATCGCTATGTTACTGATGAGAACTGGGAAACGAATACCCAATACCAAAGTAGAATCAAACCGATCAAAGGAGATGTAGTGTTAGATATGCACTTGAATGCAGCTTCACCTTCAGCAACCGGATGTGAGGTGTTTGTATCAAACAATGCTGGGCAAACATCCAAAGACTTTGCAAAAGAGTTGGTTGATGGTTGTTCGTGTATTATGCAGATTGCTAACCGTGGAGTAAAAACCGAGAGTCAATCGGCTCGAGGGAAATTGGGGATTTTAAACAAACCTGGTACAGCGGCTTTAATTGAATTCTGTTTCATTACCAATGTAAAAGATATGGAAGCCTTTCACAGCAAACGCATAGAGCTCGTTGCCTTCGTAGGTGATTTATTAATTAAGTACGATCAAAATAAAGAAGCCGATAGCTAATCGGCTTCTCCGGTACCTAGTTCCTCTTTCTCCCAAAGAGGAACGTGTTCTAAAATTAAATAAAAACAAAAAAATGAGACTCTTAATTATATGTTTTTTTACAGCTTTCTTTAGTAGCTGTGGTGCTAGAAAGGTTGATTTGCATACTACATCATCTATTGAGGAAAGAGAAACCCATCTGCAGGAACAAACCAAAGTAGTCGAGATTCAATGGGACCGAAAAAACATCGTAGATCTTATGTGTCAATTGAATGTTCGGGGCGGGGAAATTACCATCCAACCCGATGGAACCATACACGCCAAAGGCGAGCAGATTGATTTAAACCACAAAGAAAACGCAGAGGAAACCGAATCCTTTCAACAGCAAGAGAAAAACAAAATCCTAGCTTTGGATGAATCTCTCAAAAAAGCGGAAGAAGACAAGAGTAAACACATCGAACGCAAGCAATACATTTGGTGGCTCGGTTTACCCCTCCTACTTGCAATTGTAATCCTTATAACCCTTTTAACCTCAAAAAAATGGAGATCAAAATTGAAATCGATATTCCGAAGAACTGGAACGAATTAAACGATTGGCAATTACTCAAAATTGCGGGAATGCTCCACAAAAAGGGAGCTGCTTTTGATTTTATGACCTGGATGTATTTGAACCAGGTGAAATGGTGGCAATTCAAACGTGCCTATCAATTGCGTTTAGTACTGAATGAAGTTCCACTATCCACGCTGAAAGAACACTTTCTGTGGATTTATAAGCAGGTCGATCGTACTATTTTCCCAAAACACAACAAGCTAATTGCCCCAATGGATCGTTTGGTCAATCTAACGATTGAGGAATTTGCCCTGGCTGATGATATGAATAATCTCTACCTTCAAACCAAGAAGGTCATGTACCTCCAGCTATTGTGTGCGATTCTCTATCGCGAGAAAGAAGAATCATACAATCACTTACACCTGGAGCAAATCTATTTGAAGCGATTCAAGTATGCACCGGTTGACTTCTTATTTGCGGTACACTTGGCATTTAATGGGTGTAAAAGCAATATTGTTAGTAAATACAAGAACATCTATCCAACTGCAAAAAAAGCGCAGAAAAGCAATAAGAAATCGGGATTCTTAGATGTCGTACTAAAAATGTCCGGGCAAAAGTTCGGTACGTATAACGAAACCAAGAGCACCTTGGTTTACACCTTTTTAAATGAACTGGAGGAAAGCATCATCCAACAAAAAGAACTCAAGGAACAGTATGGAAAGAAAGGTCACGCATAAAAAGATTGTCGATTTCCACCAGGAGATCGCAACAAAGTATAAAGGCCTCCACGGCTTTTACCGCTTCAATTGGAATGAGATTGAGGGGCAATTCCGATCAGGCGTTAAAACGCCTGCCTTGCTCCTGGAGAGTACCTCTTCTGATTTCACACGAACGGAAAACAAAGTGGGAAGCTTCAATAATCGTCGAGTTTCCTTTTTGATCCTAGACTTCGCAGGAAAAGTAAACAACTTCGATAAACAAGAAGAGGTGCTCAATACCACTGAGGGTATCGCCCTGGATATTGCCGCTTATATCAAAACCCAATCGGACAATCCGAATCATTGGTTGTATGGGCTGTATGATGTCTCCAGCTTGAGTATTGAAAAGGTAGGTCCGATATTCGACAATATGTTTGGGTGGAATGTACTCTACACCTTGAAGAATAAGGAATCTATGGTGGTGGATCCAAACAAATGGGAATAGTTAGAATTTAGGTTAATTTTTTAGAGAGGGGCATGAATGTCCCTCTCTTGTTTTTGGGTATATTTGAATTTTATAACATATAAATATGGAATTCAGTTTACTAACAATCTTCAGTGGAGCAATTGGAGGTTCAATTATTACACTAACTGTTAATCATCTATTAGCTACAAATAAGGAAAAAAAAAGACTTAATGAGTATAGAAAGTCTATGATTAGGGTGGTAGAAAAAAGATTAATACCTAAGTACAAACTCATTTCTGATGATTATTTTGAAATATATGAGAATATCATAAAC
>JASLHL010000185.1 GCA_030152225.1 Flavobacterium sp.
GAAGCCTTAGCACATGTGGCGAAACAAAACCCAAAGGTATTATCAGAAGAGATCTTGCTCTTACTCATCGAGCATTTAGCATCGAAAGCACCACGAATAAAATGGGAATGTGCCCAAGCCATTGGCTATTCTATTTCACATTTTCCTAATCACTCACAACTTGCAATCGAATATTTAGTTGCCAATATGAATCACGAAGGCACAGTGGTACGTTGGAGCACTGCCTTTGCTTTAGGGGAAATTCTAAAACTGAACCAATCAACTGCTCCTTTCTTGTCCTCTTTACTCAAAGACCAGTTGGAAAAGGAAGAAAAAAAGAGCATTCAAAAAATATATCAACAAGCGTTAGCTAACGCAATCCAATCCTAATAAAAAATAATGATGAAAACGGAACCTACCAAAGAATGGCTAGCTACATACGAAGAAAAAAAGCACTTACTTGCTTCACCAACGAACTTTAATCACTATTTCACGGCGACGGAAATTTGTGAAAAAAAATTATTTCACCTTTCATTGGGTGAGATAAAATTACCAACAGGCCGTGTTATTGTTCGCGATCCACTTGTTTATTTACAAAGCGATGCACAACCTTATTTTATTCCCGTTCCAAAAGGAACATTTCCACTGACGGTATTGGTTATGGAAGTGGACCAAGACCACTATCGCTATGTTGCTTTTCGCGTCAAGCTTTCGGATAAAGAAGCAGTCCAACACACCGAAGCTTTATTGGGAAATGAAGACCTTGAGCGTTTTGATCCGGGCGAATATTTTGGATTTAATGTAGATGCAGGTTTAGCCACCATCGTAGATGAAAAAACTAAGGATGCCTATTGCGCTTTTGAACAACAGTGGATGGCTTCACATCCTGATGGTGATATCTACCATGACTATTTAGCAGGAGAATTTAAAAAGAGCTATGAGAATAATCCACAATACCAAAGATCAGGTGGAGATTGGATCAATTTTGCTATTCCTGGTACGGATTTATCCATTCCCATGATACAAAGTGGGTATGGAGATGGCGCTTATCCCGTCTATTACGGCTATGATCAAGACGGCGCTATCTGCGAAATCATTGTTCAGTTTGTCGATATTGAATTAACCTTTGAAGAAGAGGAAGAAGCATAAAAAAGGTCGCCTAGGCGACCTTTTTTAATCATATCGAATAGCCTTAACAGGCGATATCTTTGTTATTAAATAAGAAGGAATCAACAGAACGAGCATTGCTACAAGTACTACACCAACATTGAGTAGTATAACATCAGACAAACGAATGAGTACAGGTGCTTCACGTACATAATAAGACGTTGGATCTAATTTGATCAACCCTGTATATTTTTGAATAAAGAGCATCCCTAATCCGATAAGATTCCCATATAAAAGTCCTTTTCCAATTAAGTAAAAGGCATTATATAGAAATATTTTTCGCACACTCCAATTTGTAGCACCTAAGGCTTTTAACATACCAATCATTTGTGTGCGCTCCAAGATCAACACCAACAAAGCAACGATCATATTAATAGAAGCTACTGCAATCATAATAATAATGATGACTTTGATATTAAAGTCAAACATGTCCAGCCAACCAAAAATATTCTCATATTTTTCAACAATTGTTTTACTGTCTACCGTAGAAGGTAAGTTTAGGTAAATTTCACTTCCTTTCTCTTCAATTTGATCGAAGTCATTCAAAATTACTTCAAATCCACCTACCTCATCCGCTGACCAGCGATTTAAACGTTGAACATGGCGCAAATCACCAATAATAATATTTTCATCAAACTGCTGTAAACCGGAGCTATATAATCCTACGATTTCAAATTGACGAATATTGGGCACTTTATTCCCCCAATCTTTCATAAAATAAGTATTGACCTTATCTCCCAATTGAAAGCCCAAGCGATTAGCAACGTAATTAGACATCAAAATCTCATTGCTCATTCCCTCTTTCTCTAGCACAGGTAAACGACCTTGTTCTATGTATTCCTCAATTTCTCCAAAGTGATAATCCGATGTTACTCCTTTATATATTATCCCTTCAAAAGCTTGTTCTGTACGAATAATCCCTGCTTTAGAAGCAAATGGCTGAACGTTCTTAACCCCTTTCACCTCTTCAAAATTAGGATAAAAACGTTGGTTTAATTCAATCGGTTTTAGCGTAATATCTGTAATATTAGCATCATATTTAGTTATTACAATATGACCGCTGAAAGCTGAAATTTTATCTCTAATTTTGTGTTTCAAGCCCAAACCCGTAGCAACAGACACAAGCATCATGATAATTCCTAAAGCAATGGCTGTTATAGCGATTTTAATAATCGGAGCAGATACACTACTTTTATGATTCTTTGTAGTTACTAAGCGTTTAGCTATAAAATATTCTAATTTCAAACTTTGTTATGATATCAAATTCAACAGTCAAAAATACATTATTATTCTTAGTAACCCTATTGATTTATAGTGTAAATTCTTATTCTTTTTCGTCAGTTGTTCCTGTGATTAGTCCTTCCTCTACTACGATTGTTGTTGGTGCAGAAAACACAACGGCTTATTTCGACCTATTGCAAAATAAAAGAGTTGGAATTTTGACGAATCAAACAGGAGTCGTTCGCCAAGACCTCACAAAAAACAACTACACCTCAACCGTTGACTTTTTACTTCAACACAACATTAACCTTCTGAAAATTTACGCTCCTGAACATGGTTTTAGGGGAACAGCAGATGCAGGAGAATTAATTAAAGACGGCAAAGACACACAAACGGGGTTGCCAATTATTTCGCTCTATGGCAATAGCAAAAAACCATCAAAAGAACAATTAGCAGGCATTGATGTTTTACTTTTTGACTTACAAGATGTAGGGGCTCGTTTTTACACCTATATTTCCTCCCTACACTACGTGATGGAAGCCTGTGCAGAAAACGATATTCCGATCATCATTTTAGACCGTCCTAATCCAAATATTTCTATCATTGACGGTCCTACGTTGGAGATGAAGAACAAAAGTTTTATTGGGATGCATCCAATTCCAACCTTACACGGTATGACTATAGGTGAATACGGATTGATGATCAATGGTGAAAAGTGGCTAGCTAACGGCATTCAGGCGAATTTAACTGTAATACCGAACTTGCATTACGACCGTCATATGAGTTATGCGATTCCTGTTGCACCCTCACCTAATTTACCAAATGATCAAGCTATTAATTTATATGCTAGTTTGTGCTTTTTTGAAGGAACCAATGTAAGTTCAGGTCGAGGCACTAATTTACAATTTCAAATTTACGGTTCTCCATTTTTGGAAAACATGCCTTATAGCTTTACTCCCAAGCCCAATGCTGGAGCCAAAGATCCAATGAACAATGGTAAATTGTGCTATGGTGAAAATCTATCACAAGAATCTCCTGTAAACAAATTAGAACTCAAATGGTTATTAAAAGCTTATCGCCAATCAAAAAACAAAGAAAAATTTTTCACTAATTTCTTTGTTAAACTAGCGGGAACCGAACAATTGAAACAGCAAATCACAGCAGGAAAAACAGAAAATGAGATTCGACAATCCTGGAACAAAGACTTAGTCGCATTTAAAGCAACCCGCACTCCTTACCTTATCTATTAGTAGCATTAACTTGTAGCTCCCATGAAAAAACTCCTATTTTCACGTAGAACTCTTTTGAGTATTGCAATTGCCATTGTGAGTATCACCTCTATAGCAATATTATTCTTGAGTATTTCTATCAATAGCAGCTATGAGGAAACCTATCAAGACATTATCAAAAAGAGTTTTAATCATCGAAAAAATGCCTTAGAAGAAGAGTTTAAAAAATTTGACAATCAACTGCACTTGTTGACCAATCTCGCGCAAGAAACTGCACTAGATCAGCTAAACATTAAATATGATGTAGTCAATGAAATACAGCCATATAGTAACATACCAAGCTACAATTGGTATGTTGTGGTTGATTCGACAAAGCAACCCCAAGAGCACAACTTAACTGCTGATGCCCTATTGTCTTTAGATACCCCCTTTATACAACAGCTAACAGACAACCAACCGCAAACGAATACCAATACCTTTATTCAACTCCGTACTAATTTATATTGGGTAATTTGGACTGCTGTGGAAAGAGAAAATAAACGCATCTTGACCGGTTTTATCTTTGATCTAAAAGAGCTTCACAAGCACCTGACAACAATCGATATCACAACACCGAATTATGCCTATATTTTTGCAGCAGATGGCACATGTATTTATCACCCAGAAATAGACTTAATTGGGAAAAACATTTTTCAAGTTTCCTCCACAACGAGTCAAGATACAACCGTACATAAAAAAAACAAGTCAATTCCTCAAGTGGTTCAGTCTGAGTTTTTGAGCTTGGAGGTGTATCGTTTTTTCACCAGCTTTAACGTATCTAGCTTCAAAGGGTATATCAGCATCAACTTTCCAAAAGTCAATGTAGATGAAAACGTCATTCCATTAAAGCGAAATACCTATTTAATTTTTATCAGCTCAATTTCGATCATTCTCCTATTACTTTACTTTTACAATATAGAAAGCAAACGTGCCTATAAAGAACAAGAAGAATTGGAAAAAATGACGAAAGAAAAAGCCTTAATGCAGTTAAAACAGTTGAAAAATCAAATTAATCCCCACTTTCTCTTTAATTCGTTGAATTCATTGTATATGCTAATTACCCTAGACAGCGATTTAGCACAGCAATTCACGTTGAATCTAAGTCATACCTACCGGTATTTGATTCATTCACCAGATAGCAATTTGGTTGAGTTGGACGATGAACTCCAATTCATTGAACAATATATAGCCTTACAACGCATTCGCTTTCCAAAGGAACTTCACTTTGAAATCATCGATAAGCGTCAAGCGCCTACGCATACCAAGATTCCTTATTTAGCATTACAGATTGCAATTGAAAATGCCATGAAACACAATATTGCAACCTTAGAATTTCCCTTGCTTATTCAGGTCACCTTAACCAATGAATCAGTAACCGTAGTCAATAATATTCAACTCAAAGAGCAGAAAGAAGAAAGTGAAGGGTTTGGCTTATTCTATATTGCTTCGATTTACCAGTACTACCAAATCGACACCTTTCAGACCTATTCACATAATGAGATTTTTACGTGTGTTTTTCCTTTGATCAATTGTTAAAATATCCATTCACTCCCGAAATAAATCCACTCACTCCTGAAAATTTTAAGTTTAACGGGAAGTCCATTAGCTTTATCCCTTACTTAACTTAAACTTAACATTGTAATGAATCGAAACACGGTTAAACTAAGTATCAGTACTTTAGCGTTAATGGGTTGTTTGATACAAACGCCAACGGGCTTATTATACGCCAAAGAGAAGAAGACTGAAAAGAAAGCAGAGAAGAAAAAAGACCAGGAAAAGGAAAAGGACTCTACTGATACGAAAGAGAACAATTACGCTGATTTAATAAAAAAAGGAACTTACACCAAAGGGCTATTTAATGTTATTCAAGTCAAAACGGATGTTTATTTTGAAATACCGGATAGTTTATTAAACCGTCAGTTTTTGTTGGTAAACAAGCTGTCGCAAGTGCCATTAGAAATCAATGATGCAGGAGCCAATAAGGGGATGAATTATGAAAACAAGTTAATTACGTTTCACAAAGACACGCTTGCGAACAAAATTTGGGTAAAAACGGAAACGCCACGTGTATCTTCTCCCAAAGAAGATGCGATTAGTCGTTCTGTTGCTGACAACTTTATAGAATCTGTATTGGAAGTATTCGACATTGAAACACAAAATCCAGATTCAACAGCGACAGTAATTAAGGTAAAC
Source organism: Flavobacterium sp. (assembly GCA_030152225.1). GTDB lineage: Bacteria > Bacteroidota > Bacteroidia > Flavobacteriales > Flavobacteriaceae > Flavobacterium. Next base: position 5,829 of record JASLHL010000185.1, read on the forward strand.
AAAGTATTTGATGGCAATCAAAAGAGCTTTAATGATGTTTTATCAGGATTGAGTTTACCTACTTCTATCAAGACGAATCTATCGTATATTGAAGGAATCAAGACATTTCCAGAAAACATTGTGGTAAAGTCTATGATGACAACCAGTGTAAATGAAGGGTCAGGTGATGTTACTGTTTCTTTGGGGGTAACGACGAATATTGTTCTTTTATCGAAAGATCCTATGCAACCGAGAATTGCAGACAAACGCGTAGGGTATTTTACGGAGAAACACTGGTACTTCAGCGATGCGCAACACAAAATGGACGAAAAGGAGTTCATTACCAAATGGAGAATGGAGCCAAAAGAAGAAGATATTGAAAAATACCTTCGCGGAGAATTAGTAGAGCCAAAAAAACCGATTGTCTACTATATTGATCCTGCTACACCGCCGCAGTGGAGAGAAAAGATAATTGCAGGAGTACACGATTGGCAGGTTGCTTTTGAACAAGCAGGATTTAAAAATGCGATTACGGCAAAAGAGCCAACAGCAGAAGATACCGATTTCGATATTGACGACGTACGTTATTCTGTTATAACTTATGCTGCATCGCCAAAATCCAATGCCATGGGACCATCCGTGATTGACCCTCGTAGTGGAGAGATTATCGAATCAGATATTATTTGGTGGCACAATGTAATGACTTCCGTTCACAGTTGGATGCGTATTCAAACAGGTCCTATAGATGAAAGAGCACGGGCGAATAAATTCAGCGACGAACATATGGGAGACGCTATTCGCTTTGTATCCTCTCACGAAGTTGGACATACCTTTGGATTAAAGCACAATATGGGAGCTTCCTATGCTTTTCCTGTTGATTCGTTGCGTTCAAAGACGTTTACGGACCAAATGGGTGGAACTGCTCCATCGATTATGGATTATGCGCGTTACAATTATGTAGCTCAACCCGAAGATCAGGTTACAGCGATCACACCAAAAATTGGCTTGTATGATAAATACGCCATTGAATGGGGATATCGTTGGTACCCAACGCAAGAACAAGAAAAACAAGCACTTCGTAAAATGATTGAAGATCACCAAGAGGATCCCCTGTATTTTTACGGTGAACAACAAAGCTACTTGAATATTGTCGATCCTAGATCACAATCAGAAGATTTAGGGAATGACGCCATGAAAGCAAGCGAATATGGATTAAAAAACTTAAAAATAGTAGTAGAAAATATAATTCCATGGACCTATGACCAAGGAGAAGATTACTATGAAGCTGGAAAATTATACATGGGAGCTGTTGGACAATGGCAAATGTATAATCAACATGTTTTGGCTAATATTGGTGGTGTTTATTTAGATCATGCTGTATACGGAAACAACAAAAAAGCATATCAACCCGTGCCTTACGAAACACAAAAAAGAGCCGTTGAATACTTGAGCAAACATGTGCTTACTATTCCAAACTGGTTATTTTTCAACGACATCAATGAAAAAACATACAGCCTAAAAGATTCTCCTGTCGGTCCATACGAATATTCTCCTTACTCCCTAGCAAGAGAATTACAGTATACTGCTATTTATCACTTATTTATGGATGAGCGCTTACTTCGTCTATTGGAAAGTGAAGCCTTACAAACACAAACAAAAGGAGAAAAAGTATATACGGTTCAAGAGTTATTTGACCAAGTGAGAAGTGAGATCTTTGCCCCTACAAAAAAAGGAAAATCACTTTCTATACTAGAGCGAATGACACAAAAGAATTACGTAGATGCACTCATTATCGATGTGAACAAACTATTTGAAAAAACAAACAATAAAGGGTTAATCCTGGAGCAAACCTTACAAATGCCTACCTTGTGTAGTGTTTCGTTGAACGACAATAAGGTGCGCAACATCAACTATACGGTGATGAAGCGTGTTTCAGAAGTTACAAGTTACAAGAAAGGAGAATTATTTGCCATTCGAAAACTAGTCAACAAAAAAGCAAAATCAGGTGATGCAGCGACACAAGCACACTATGTAGATTTAGCCAACAGAATTAACCAAGCATTAGGTATATAAAACTAACAACCTTACTTAATTAAGAAAATGAAAAAACTATTTCTTTTATTTTCGTTCTTTACCCTAACTCTTACGTTAGCGCAAGAGAAAAGAACGATTACAGGTTTTGTTCAAGATGCGAGCGACAAATCGGGCTTACCAGGAGCATCTGTCATTGTTGAGACACAAAGTGTATCAACGGAAACAGGTCAGAAAGGTATTATCGAAAGCACAAGTATTGGAACAATGACTGATTTCGATGGTAATTTTACCCTTGATCTTCCAAAAGATACAAAAGCCATTCGTATAAGCTTTATTGGTTATGCGTCTAAATTAATCCATTTAACGACTAAAACACATTATAACGTTGCCTTAGGGACAGATGAAAACATCTTAAACGAGGTTGTTATAACTGGATATCAAACCATTGAGAAACGCAAGTTAACCTCTTCAGTTGCCCAAATTAGCATGGCTGATATCGAGCAAGGAGGAGTAGCTAGTGTCGATCAGATGTTGGCAGGACAAATTGCTGGGGTAGCTGTGACTACACCGACAGGAGCACCTGGTGGACCTGCTAAGATCCGAATTCGCGGTACTGCGTCTTTAAATGGTCCTCAAGATCCATTATGGGTAGTTGATGGAATGCCCTTAGAAGGAAACAATTTGCCGAATTTTAATGATAAAGAAAATATTGATCAGTTGCAAAACTTCTCTATTGCAGGATTAAATCCGGATGACATTTTGGATATTACCATCTTAAAAGATGCATCTGCTACTGCCATTTATGGAGCTAGAGCTGCCAATGGTGTGATTGTGGTAACAACCAAAAAAGGTAAAAAAGGTTCGATGAAAGTAAACTTCTCTGCGAATACTTTCGTGAATGAACGTCCACAATTCTCAAAATTAAACCTGATGAATGCATCAGAAAAGGTGGATTTAGAACTCATGCTTGCTGGCAGATCTGATATCAATAATTTACGTTCAGGTCAAGGAGAAGTAGCGCGAATCTTAAATAGAAACAACGAATTAGATGCCTACAGAGCAGGTGGATTTAACTCGCTTTCTACAGAAAGTCAAAATGCCATTAACCGTTTGCGATTAATGGACACAGATTGGGGGAAAGAACTCTATCGTCCTACTTTTAATCAACAGTATGGCTTAAGCCTATCAGGTGGTGGAGAAACTTCGGATTACTACTTCTCTTTGGGATACTACAATGAGGAAGGAACTACATTCGGCACAGGTTTCGAACGTTATAATATTACGTTGAAAAACAACTTTCAACTAAGTGATAAATTAACCGTAGGTGTTTCTTTATTTGGAACACAATCGAAAAAGAAAAGCTTTATCTCGGATGCAGATGCAAGCATTAATCCAGCAAATTATTCGAGAAATGCTAATCCATACCTACAGCCTTACAATGAAGATGGAAGCTTTCAATATGATAAAGACATCAATGGGATTAACGATACATATATTCCATTCAACTTCTTAGAAGAGCGTCAAAATACAAGTTACGAGTTAGTAAACCAATCGCTAAAAGCTGTTTTTGATTTGAATTATCAAGTTTTTGATGACTTGAAAATCACCTCTCAATTAGGATTGCAACTTGAAAACAACGATACGGAGAAATACCTAGGTAAAGAAACCTATAATACGCGTAAATTCAGAGAAGGTAGTAAGTATTACGACAGTGCGTCAAAGCAGTTTAAATACCTAGTACCCGATGGTGGAATCATCGAAAACTTTGCAGACAACTACTTCCAATACAACTGGAAAACACAGGCAACGTATAACGCAATCTTTAACGATATGCATGAAGTAGATGTTATGATAGGTACAGAGATCCGAAAAGAAGAAAGAAAGCAGATTAAATCAAAAGGATATGGATATGATCCATTGACGTTAACGACGATTGATCTTGTACTTCCAGAGGGACATAGCAATTCAAACAAAAAACTATACGAAGCCTACAAGAGAACCAAAGGAGAAGATGCTTATGCTTCCTTCTTTGCAACAGCTTCTTATACCTACGACAGAAAATATACCGTATTCGGTAGTGTGCGTTACGATGGTTCCAATTTATTTGGAGTAGATCCTAAATACAGATATTTACCACTATGGGCAATTTCGGGGTCTTGGTTAGTATCTAATGAAAAATTCATGGAGAATGTTGACTTTATCAATAACTTCCGTTTACGCGCCTCTTATGGATTACAGGGAAATATTGACCGTACAACTTCGCCATTTGTTATTGGTGAATACAATTCAACCTCAATCTTACCAGGCTATCCAGAAAGTACAATTCAGGTAACTAATTTGCCAAACGGCACATTGAGATGGGAAAAAACAACAAATACCAACGTTGGTTTTGACTTGGGGTTATTCAACAATCGCGTGTCGATCGAATTTGATGCGTACAACAGAAAAAGTACAGATTTAATTGGGTTACGCGCACTTCCTTTTGAAACAGGTTTTGAGTTTACCAACATGAACTGGGCACAAGTAACCAATAAAGGATATGAGATTTCATTGACTACACGTAATATTGCTACGCCAACGTTCTCTTGGACAACCACATTCAACTTTGCTCACAACAAGAGTAGAGTGGATCGCATCCAAGTAAATGATGGCGAATATTTACCATCAAGAGAAGGGCATGCTGTAAACTCTGTTTTTGTATTAAAAACGGCAGGATTAGACGACAATGGAAATCCTTTATTCTGGCAAAACGGAGAGAAAGTATCAGCTAAACAATTCTTCAAGTTATACGATGCATGGGAAGATATTATGCCAGGCTACATGGTTGGTTCAGAATTAAATGCAGAAGATTCAAGAGATCTATTTACTTATGCAGGAGATCGCGATCCGAAATTTACTGGAGGTATCATTAATACATTCAAAATTCACAATTTTGATTTTACCATTTCTGCTGCTTTTAACTTAAAACAAACGGTATTGCGTACACCTTCTTATAATTCAGCTTTGGTTGATCCAGGAAGAAATTACACCAAAGATGTATTAAATATGTGGACGCCAATCAACAACACAGGAACTCTACCAGGATTAACTGGAAATGATCCTTATGATGGAACTGACAACTGGATGTTGACCAAGTGGTTTGATTATGGTGGAGCACCAATCAACTACTACAACTATTTGGATATTTGGGCAAAAGAGACTAGCTATTTACGTATCAGTAGCCTTCGTTTAGGCTATACGCTACCAAAAGCTGTTTTAGAAAAGTTGCGTTTAGAGAATGTACGCTTTACAGTAGAAGGTAGAAATCTCTTTGTATTTGGCACCAATTACAACGGATACTTTGATCCAGAAACCTACGGAAATATTTACGCTCAACCAATCCAGAGATCATTCACTTTAGGATTAAATGTAACCTTCTAACCCTTTTGAATATCATGAAAAAACTATTTTTATTTATCGGATGCATCAGTCTAAGCTTAACAACCATAAGTTGTGATAAATTCTTAGATATTGAGCCAGAAGGAAAAATCATTCCCAAAACAACGGATGATTACAGAAAATTCTTAACCACGGCATATCAAGCTTACCCCAATCATAAATCGCTCACCACAGTGAGAACAGATGAAGTACAAATTAACATGATTGAGGACAGCGAAATTGTGACCATACGCGATATTTACGCCTATAACGATCAGAACCCTGATGCAAGTACAAAAGAGATTCCTTACGAAACGCTGTATAAAGTAATCTTTTATGCCAATTCAACCATCATTGATGGGGCTAAAACCATGCAAGCAGGAGAAGTGAAAGAACAACTTTTAGGAGAAGCTTATGCCCTACGTGCTTTAGCGTACTTTGACCTAGTTAATTTATTTGCTAAGCCTTATGATCCAGCAACTGCTGCAACTGCACCAGGTATTGTTATTTTAAATGAGGTAGAAGTCAACAGCAAAAAGCCAAAATCAACGATTGCTGAAGTATACAAACAAATTCACAGCGACATAGAAGAAGCGAAAAGTCGATTGAAAGTAAGCACGTACGATGCTGGAACCAATTACCGTTTTTCTAAATTAGCTATTTACGCGTTAGAAGCTCGTGTAAACTTATACCAACAGCAATACCAAGCGGCGTTAACTAGTACGGCAAATGCCTTAGCTATCAAAAGTAGCTTACAAAATTTGAATACAACAAAAGAAGTATCTGTTGCAAATTTCAAATCAGTAGAATCTATTATGAATTTAGAAGATGTCTACACCCAAAATTTCAACAAATTCATCTATGTTTCAGAAGAGTTAAAAGCTGTCTTTGATTCAGAAAATGATTGGCGTTATACAGTTTCATTTGACAAAATAGGCGATCAACTTGTTGTGGTTAAAACGGGAAATGACGCAACGCGTATTACCTTTAGAACTGCAGAGTTGTACTTTATTCAAGCTGAAGCTTACGTATTTTTAAATCAATTGGATCAAGCTACCGTTGCCTTACAACCCATTCTTGAAAATCGATATAAACCAGAAGCTGCTGCTGCAATCCTCGAACAACTAAAAGGATTCGATCAGACACAATACAAAACCTTTTTACTAGAAGAACGCTTCAGAGAATTTGCTTTTGAAGGACATCGTTGGAATGATTTAAGACGATTGGACCAACGAAAAATTGTTCACAAGTTAGGTAAAGATGAATTTACACTTCAACAAAATGATCCGCGTTATACCTTGCCGTTCCCAAGAAAAGCAAGAGAAAACAACCCAAATTTATAGCCAGTGACACTGCAAAAGCTACCAGAAATGGTAGCTTTTTTTATTTTCCATATCCTTGGAATTGAATCGCATTTTTAGAACATTGAACTTTTTACTACTTTTACCAAAAAAAGTGCGTATAGCAATTGTCGAAGATGAAGCTCTAGCAGCAAACTATCTTAAGAAATTATTACTTACTCAAGACATACTTCCCGTTGCGGTTGGTGATATCATTATGCTTTCTTCAATCAAAGAGGCAACGACTTTCTTTTTTCAACACAATGTTGACTTAGTCTTTATGGATATTCACCTAGGCGATGGAAAAAGCTTGGAAATTTTCGACAAAATTGCAGTAAAAAGTCCTGTAATCTTTATTACGGCCTACGAAAACTACGCCATTGAAGCTTTTAAACAATTTGCTATTGGCTATATCCTAAAGCCATTTAATAAAGTCGCTTTAGACGACGTTCTTCTCAAGTATATTACCATAACCAAACACTTACAAGAAGATCAACTCTCATTTCCTAAACGAACAACAGAACCCGATCCTACAAAGCTAAAAGATCGCTTCTTAATTCACGATGGTCATCGATTAAAATCAATCGAAACCAATGAAATCGCCTATCTATTTGCCTCTGGTAAACACTTGTTCTTACATACATTTGCGGATGAACGCTACATTTACGATGACACCATAAAAGATATTATTGCTAAACTAGATGCTAAAACCTTTTTTAAAATCAACCGTAGCTTTATCGTTAACATTCAATCCATTAAGGAAGTTATCCGTCATAATAGTCAGAAAATCGAACTTGTATTGAATGTACAAAGTGAGGATCAACAAAATATTTTTGTCAGCAAAGCCCATATTGCCAACCTTAAAGATTGGTTGAGTTAAATTGACTTTTCCCCTATCTTGGCTTATTTTTTTTGATTACATTTGAGTAAAAACAAAATACAATCAGAATGAGTATAGGAGATTATCTTGTCAATTTAGTTGACCGCATACTGGATTTCTTTCAATTAATCAAAGATTATGTTGATGACGCTTTGCGTATTTTCGAAAAAATAAAGGAAGTCGTTTTGGATATTATTGCCTATTTTTCGGAAGCTTTCGAAGATTTCACCCAAGAAGCTTCTACCTTATTTGACGATACAGAAGAGGATTTTTTCTTTATCTAATCGCGATCTATTTTAATACAATTTTCTTTTTCATCTGTTCCACTACTTCAAAAGCAGCTGGACAGATTGCTACATTTTCTAATGTCAAATTAGCTATTTGTTGAAATTTCTTTCGATCAGTATGCGGATATTCTCTGCATGCTTTAGGACGCACGTCGTAGATCATGCAATAGTTTTCAGCATCCAAGAACGTACAAGGCACTTGTTGTAAAACATAGTCGTTATCTTCATCTATTCTCAAATACTGATCGATAAATTGTTGGGGTTTTAAGCGTAAATGCTTGCTAATGCGTTCGATGTCTGCACTGGTAAATAAAGGCCCTGTCGTTTTACAACAATTAGCACAAGACAAACAATCTGTTCTCTTAAATACTGCTGTGTGGATTTCCTCCATCTGATAATCTAAATCTTTTGGGGGCTTCTTTTGTAGCTTCGCAAAATATTTTTTATTTTCATTATGCTTATCTTTGGCTAACTTTGGAAGCTGTTGCAGTATTTTATTCATTCTTTTATTTTTTGAAGGACAAAATTACAACAACTCTCTTTTTTATAGATTAAAAATCAAAGAAAAATGAAAGACCTCATTGGCCAAGCAATTTTAGATTACCAACTCACCCAAAAACCAGCTGTAATTCTAACAGAAACCGATATTTCTGAAGCAGAAGAAATGGATGTTTCCTACTGGTTTCGCTCTTATAAAGAGATGCCCGAATTAGAGCAACTTGCCTTAAAAAAGAGCAAAGGAAAGATTTTAGATATTGGTTGTGGTGCAGGTTCCCATGCCCTCTACTTACAAGAAAAGAATTTAGACGTAACAGCAATTGATATTTCACCGAAAGCGATTGAAGCTTGTCAATTGAGAGGAGTAAAAAAGGTACAACTCCTAAACGTTTTGGATCTAAAAGACCAACAGTACGATACCCTCCTACTCCTAATGAACGGAACGGGGATTTTTGGTCGCCTGATTCACATCACGCGATACCTAGAACACCTAAAGCGTTTATTGACTCCCACGGGGCAAATCTTAATCGACAGTTCGGATTTGATTTATATGTTTGATGAAGATGAAGACGGTGGAAAGTGGATTCCGATGGACAACAAGGACTATTATGGCGAATTGGTGTTTCAAGTACACTATAAAGGAGAAACAGAAGATGCCTTTGATTGGCTCTACTTAGATTATAATACGCTTCAAAATGCTGCGCATGGCAGTGGATTGGAATGTGAATTAGTATACGAAGGTGAAAATTACGAATACCTCGCACGATTGACAAGAAAAGCATAATGCATATACAATTGAAATCAAAAAAGCCTTAGCAAGTTGCTAAGGCTTTTTTGATTTTACTTATATTACATTTCCATGTATTTCATCATCATTCCTTGTAATCCCATCCCCCATTCTGTACCAACAGCTTGACCTTTATCATACAAAACTTTGTTTTTTTCGTATAATTTCTTTCCAATTGGTGTTTCGTAGAGTTTAATTAATTCCTTCATTTCACTAGGCGTAAACTCACTCATATAGATTTCAGCCATTTGAGATTTGAAATCCACCAAACTAGCATCAAATTCTTTTTTAAAATCGGCGCGTTTCGCTTCTGGAATATTTTGCATAATTTCTTCCGTTAAATAATCAAAGGTTTTCATTTGACCACTTACCTCTAAATATTTTTCAGCATCTGCTTTAAAAGCTGCATCCTGAGCAAAACCGAAATGTCCAGCTAACATAAATGCTGCAACTACTATAATTTTTTTCATAATTGTATTTTTTGATCGAGTAAATATAAAACTATACTAAGGAATATCCAAGTATTTATGGGTCTGTAGCGAGATTTTCCACTGTGGATTTTTCTTCACATATTCGATAATCAAAGGCATCATCACCGCGCGTTTACTCCATTCAGTTTGCAACAAAAGTAGCGCATCTTTATTGACCTTAGCGGCTTGTTCTTCTGCAAAAATAAAATCGTGTTTGTTGTAGATCACTACCTTCAATTCATTAGCAGCTTCATACGCACTGGCTGTTGGGAGTTTAGCTTTTTTAGGCGATAAACACACCCAGTCAAAATCACCAGACATCTCATAAGCCCCAGACGTTTCTATATTGGTTTTTAACCCTGCTTCTTTTAATTTTCGGGTGAGATAATCTAAATTATACATGAGAGGCTCTCCACCCGTAATAACAGCTAAATTAGCCACTGCAGCTGCATCGGATACTATTTGTTCTATTGGGGTTAGCGGATGTAATTCTGCGTCCCAACTTTCTTTGACATCACACCAGTGACACCCTACATCGCATCCTCCTAAACGAATAAAGTAAGCCGCATGGCCCGAATAAAAGCCTTCTCCTTGAATGGTGTAAAACTGCTCCATCAAAGGCAATACGCGTCCTTCTGTTAATGCCTTATTTTCTAGGTCTTCCTGTATCATATCAAACGAATTATTTACGAGTAACTCCACTTTTTACAACGTAGAATTACGTTGCAAATATAAGGTAAAAACGCGAATCTCCTGTTTTCTATTCGCTTATTCCTCCATGCTAATTGTAAGTAAACACAGCACACCATTACCTCCTCCCTTCGATTAAAAATAGCGTCAATACAAAACAAAAAAAATCCAGAGGGATATCCTCTGGATTTTTAAGTATAAAAACGAATGAACGCTTATATTTTATTACGCTTACGATCTGTTTCTTTTAAGAAGATTTTTCTCAAACGAAGTGATTTTGGCGTTACCTCAACGTACTCATCTTTTTGGATGTATTCTAAAGCTTCTTCTAATGAGAATTTAATTGCCGGAACAATTTTTGCTTTGTCATCAGATCCAGATGCACGAACGTTTGTCAATTTTTTCGTTTTTGTAACGTTAACTGTCATATCATCTCCACGAGAGTTTTCTCCAATTACTTGTCCTTCGTAAATATCTTCGTTTGGATCAACAAAGAATTTACCGCGGTCTTGTAATTTATCAATAGAATAAGGAATTGCTTTACCATTTTCCATTGAGATTAAGGATCCGTTGATACGACCAGAAATTTCTCCTTTGTACGGTTGGTACTCTAAGAAACGGTGTGACATGATCGCCTCACCAGCCGTTGCTGTTAACAATTGATTTCTCAATCCGATAATACCTCTCGAAGGAACTAAAAATTTAATGATCATACGGTCTCCTTTTGGTTCCATACTCAACATTTCTCCTTTTTTCAACGTTACGTACTCTACTCCACGTCCTGACAAGTTCTCTGGAATATCGATCGTTAACTCTTCTACTGGCTCACATTTAACCCCATCAATTTCTTTGATGATTACTTGTGGTTGACCAATTTGAAGCTCATATCCTTCACGACGCATTGTTTCGATTAAAACAGATAAATGTAGTACACCACGTCCGAATACCATAAATTTATCCGCACTGTCTGTTTCATTCACGCGTAGCGCTAAGTTTTTCTCTAATTCTTTATTTAAACGGTCTTTAATGTGACGAGACGTTACAAATTTACCTTCTTTACCAAAGAAAGGAGAGTCATTAATAGTAAACAACATACTCATTGTTGGCTCATCAATTGTAATGGTTGGCAATGCTTCTGGATTCTCGAAATCAGCGATAACGTCTCCGATTTCAAATCCTTCTACTCCTACAACTGCACAGATATCACCTGCATATACTTCAGCCACTTTTTTACGACCTAATCCTTCAAAAGTATGAAGTTCTTTAATTTTAGATTTTACGATTTTACCATCGCGTTTAATCAAAGAGATATTCATTCCTTCTTTTAAGATACCACGGTGCAAACGACCAATCGCAATACGTCCTGTAAACGTAGAGTAATCCAAAGAAGTAATCAACATTTGTGGGCTACCTTCACGTACTTCCGCTGCTGGGATGTGCTCTAAAACCATGTCTAATAATGGTTCTAACGAATCCGTTTGTTGTTTCCAATCCGTAGACATCCAATTGTTTTTAGCAGAGCCATAAACCGCTGGGAAGTCCATCTGCCATTCTTCAGCGCCCAATTCGAACATTAAGTCGAATACTTTTTCGTGCACTTCTTCTGGTGTACAGTTTTCTTTATCCACTTTATTGATAACCACACAAGGTTTCAATCCTAAGCTGATTGCTTTTTGTAATACGAATCGAGTTTGAGGCATAGGTCCTTCAAATGCATCTACAATTAAAAGAACACCATCAGCCATATTCAACACACGCTCTACTTCACCACCAAAATCCGCGTGACCTGGAGTATCGATAATATTAATTTTAGTTCCTTTATAACTTACAGAAACGTTCTTTGAAACGATCGTAATTCCTCTTTCTCTTTCGATATCCTCGTTATCTAAAATCAACTCTCCAGAAGTTTCATTTTCACGAAATAACTGACAGTGGTGTAATATTTTGTCCACCATTGTAGTCTTACCATGGTCAACGTGTGCGATAATTGCAATATTCCTAATTTGTGTCATATAAGGATTTTAAAATTATATTAGTATTTACTGAAATGTATAGTACAAACAAAAAAAGCCCTCATGGAATTGAGAGCTTAGTGTATGTCTTCTATAAACACAACCTATTGCTTCTTATAAAGCAGCAACGTGTTTTGTCAATTTAGATTTTAAATTAGAAGCTTTGTTAGCATGAATGATATTTTTCTTAGCTAATTTATCAATCATTGCAACAACTACAGGTAATTTATCAGCAGCATCTTTTTGATCTTCAATCAAACGTAAAGCTTTGATCGCGTTACGTGTAGTTTTATGCTGATATCTGTTTAATACTCTCTTTTTTTCGTTACTTCTAATTCTTTTTAAAGCTGACTTA
>JASLHL010000196.1 GCA_030152225.1 Flavobacterium sp.
CGACAATTCTCGTAAAAGACGAAGGAATGGGAATTCCTCCCGAATACCTCGATCGCATCTTTGATCGCTATTTTAGAGTGCCGAGCACACATAGAGAAGGAACAGGTCTTGGATTGGCTATTAGCAAGGAAATAATTGAAGCTCAAGGAGGAAGCATTTCCGTAAGTAGCGAATATGGCGTTGGAAGCACATTTGTTTTACTTTTTAAACATTAATTTTTCTGTTATTAATTATTTAATTAAATTTTTTTAAACTTTACTCAAAAGTTTAACGTCATTAAAACTTGTATTTTGTTGTTTTTGAGGTGTTTAGTATGTTTAGGTATATTGTTTTTTTAGCTTATTGTGTTAGTTTTACTAGTTTTGGGTAGTGTTATTTAAAAACAAGGTTGTGAAAAAGAAAACGCTACTACAGATAGGGTAATACCTATTGTTTAGTGTAAGGCTGTGTTTTTATGTTGTAGGTTGCTCCTCCTCATCAAAAATACAGCAGAAGTGCAAAATTTAAAAGTGATAGACTTTTAAATGATTTGAGTTCAGGTAGTTATACAAGAGAGGGATGAAGTTTTCTCCGTTTGTACTATTGACGTTTTAGGGGAATGTAATTCAAATCAAGCTAGGGCTTTGCATGCAAAGCCCTAGCTTTTTTATAGCTTTAAATATTAATCGCAGGTTGTCCATCTGCCATGCGATAGGCCTCTTTCAGTACTTCAGCAAAAGTTGGGTGCGCATAGTCCTGAGCCAATTACTACAAGGTCAAATTTTTCCATTGTCATGTCTAGTACAATTATACGCTTTCAATTACTAATGCCGTTGCACCACCGCCACCGTTGCAAATCGCTGCCACGCCATATCGTTTATTCTCTTGGTGTAAGGCATGGAGTAAGGTAACCAAGATACGTGCTCCTGAAGCGCCAATAGGATGTCCTAGAGCAACAGCACCTCCATAGATATTCATGCGGTCCAGAGGAATATCCAACAGTTCAACCATGGAGAGTGGTACAGAAGCATAGGCCTCGTTGATTTCAAATAAATCGATATCGGCTATCGTGAGATTTGCTTGTTGTAGGGCTTTTGGAATCGCTAAAGCAGGAGCAGTCGTAAACCATAGCGGATCATGTGCTGCATCGGCATAGGACAAAATCTTCGCTATTGGTTTTAATTGGTACTGTTGCACAGCTTCGGCAGACGCCAAGAGGAGTAGGGCTGCACCATCGTTTAAATTACTGGCATTGGCAGCGGTTAAACGTCCTTCTTCTTCGAAAACAGGACGTAAATGAGGCATTTTTTCTGGAATGATTTTGTAAATATCTTCATCTACAACAATAGCCTCCGGTTTGGAGCGATCGCGAGAAGCAATCGGAACAATTTCCGCTTTGAATTTACCCTCTTCAGTTGCTTTTTGCGCTTTTGTATAGGAACTTAAGGCGTAGTGATCGAGCTCTTCTCGTGAAAAATTAAAATGGCGAATTCCTATTTCAGCGGCATTTCCCATGTGACAGTGGTGATAAGCATCGGTCAATCCGTCGTTTAAAAGCCCATCAACACTCTCGACGGTTCCCAATTTATGCGTTTGACGATAAGGAGAATAGAAGGGAACACGACTCATGCTTTCTATTCCTCCAGCGAGAACCAAGGCTTCTAAGTCCAATTGAATTTGCTGTGCGGCTAGTGATACCGCTTTCAATCCAGAGGAACAGACCTTATTAATGGTTGTGGCATCTGTTGTATCAGGTAAGCCTGCCGTGATCCCAACTTGTCGGGCAGGAGACTGACCCAATCCAGCACTTAGCCCATTGCCAATGTAAAGGCTGTCAATAGCCGTTTTAGGGAGATCTAGCTCATCAAAAATAGATTGAGTAACCAAACTACCTAGTTCAGTGGCGGTATACCCTTGTAAACTACCTAAAAAACCACCAGTAGGGGTGCGTTTTGCTGCTATGATAAATACTTCTTTCATAATTATTCATTTTATATTTATTATATACCAATCGGTATATTTTAGTTTTAAAAAAAAATCATCAAGTTACTTAACCCAATGATGAGGGAATGAGTGCGGTACTAGTAAGCCATTTCGTGCTCAATCAGCTGTTCTATTTGGTTGAGCGCTATGTCTAAGTGCTTTTTATTGGCGAGGGTACGCGCTAGCAAAATTCCACCTTCGACCAAAATAATCATCAAAGAGGCTACCTCTTCTGCGATGAGTTCTGGTTTGAAAATCCCTTGTTCTTGTCCCATTTTGATTAGTTCTTCAAGGCGATCTTGCCAAGCTTTAAAGTTGAGTTGTACGCTATCCTTTAAAAAGAGTAAATGATCATCGGCTTCAATGGCTGCATTGAGCAAGACACATCCCCCTGTTTGAACTAAGTATTCCCAGTGATTGCGATAAAAATCAACAAAACTCAACAAAGCTTCTTTTGGTGTATTTCCCTGGCTTAGGGCACTGCCAATTTTTCTTTTCAAAAGGGATACATTGTATTTAAACGCCTCGAGCATTACCTCTTCCTTGTTGCTAAAATTCCCGTAAATACTACCTTTGGTTAAACCTGTAATTTCAGTTATATCCGATAGCGAAGTGGCAGCATAGCCTTTGGTATTAAATAAAGGTGCTGTTTTTTCAATGATATACTGTTTGGTTTGGGCTGCTTTACTCATTTTATTTAGGTCAAACTTTTGTTTTTCGACTGGATTATTGTCCAAAGGTAAAATAAAAATACCAATCGGTATATTAAAAAAAGTTAAAAAAATAAACCTTGCAATGACAGTAGCTACAGGAATAGCAACAAAGTTGTTCCTATTGCTTTACCTGGGTAGGTAGTTGCCCATAGTACTTTTTAAAGGCAGCTGTAAAGTGATGGCTGTGTTTATAACCAACAAAATCCGCAATTTCATAGATGGTATACGCCTGACTTTGGATGAGTTCTAATGCTTTTTGCATGCGTAAATCGTGAATGTATTTGAAGGTAGTGGTACCAAACAATAGCTTAAATCCTTGCTTTAGTTTAGTTTGGTTAATCCCCACTTGATGAGCGAGTTCAGTTAAAGTAAAATTCTTGTTGTACTGGGTAGTGATTAGGCGTTTTACTTCGTGTAGTGCTTCCTCATCCTTTTTGTGAAAGGGAGTTGGGATGTGCTGTTTTTGATAGGACCAATGCGCATATTGCAACAAGTGCATCTCTTCAATTTTATTGTCTAAATAGTGCTGGGCTAACTTCCCTTGATAGGGATTAGCAATCATTTGCTGTAATACCTGCAAGCTTTGTAAATTCAGGTCGAAACTCAGTTTAGGTGATTGCCCTGCTAATAGTTCGGCTAAGTAGTCTTTCTCTTCGGCAAATAAGGTGGTGATAAAGGTTTTATCGACGGCAATCTCCAAGAATTCCCCTTTTTTATTCTCATCGGTTTGCATCAAGTGTTCATAGGGAACGGCTTGTTCTTGAAACAATAAGGTTCCTTGTTCGCGTATGTTGAGGTTATCGTGGTTTAAAGTTAAACTACTTCCTTGAATGCAGCTACAGCTCAGAATAGCCGCCTTTGTTGGCAGTACCTTGTGGTAGAACTGTTTTTCCGCCGTATACGTACCGTGTTTAATTACCGCTATTGGCGTTTGTGTCACCATAATATCCATTTGGTAGTCTTGCCCTTCAATATGCTGTTGTTCCACAAGCAGCGAAGGGGAAAGCGAAGAAGAAGGTTGTGATTGCATGGGCAGTAACATAAACAAATGATTTTAATACTACAAAAATACGTATTTATATTGATTTTAAATAAGGTAGCTAAATTTAACCTCCTTGTTCTTTTGAATACTTCTTCTGGCGTAGTTTATGTTTCTTTTGGCGTTATAAGGAACTGCCAAAGCTTTCGGATTTTTGTAAGGAACAAGGGAAGGGTTTGACTCATAAGCTACTTCTAAAAAATAAAACTCATGATTTTGAAAGACAAATGGTTTATCCTATTTATTCTATTGTTAGCAACAATTTTATCTCCTCTAGATTTCTATATTGTCAATTTAGCATTACCTGCGATACAACAATCCCTCAAGGCGACAAATAGTGAATTGCAAATGATCGTTTCTTTTTATACTTGTGCTTATGCGGTATTTCAAATATCAGGAGGTCGATTAGGCGATATTTACGGGAGAAGAAAAATATTTCTACTGGGGCTTTTTGGTTTTATCTCTTTTTCAGCGCTCTGTGGTGTGGCTCAATCAGCCCTGGTATTGATTGTTGGTCGTATTGGACAAGGTGTAGCTGGAGCAATTATGATCCCGCAAGTACTTGCTATTGTCCATGGGTTGTTTACCGACAAAGAAAAGCGATGGGTGATGGCTTTGTATAGCTTTACCTTTGGGATTGCCGCTGCTTTAGGTCAATATTTAGGTGCTTTACTCATCGAGTGGAATCTCTTTGATCTGGGGTGGAGAATTATCTTTTTAGTCAATCTTCCTGTGGGGTTATTGGCTTTTACATTGGGACTTTTTATGTTGCCTAAACAAGAAGTAAGAAACATTCAAACTATTGATTATCAAGGAACTTTATTGCTTAGCCTAGGGCTGATGAGCTTTATTTACCCTTTAACTACTCTCATTGAAGGTGGATTTACACTAGAAACAGGGACCTATCTCTTGAATGCTTGTATTTTGATGTACTTCTTTTTTCACCTAGAACGAAAGAGAAAACGGTTGGGTAAAAGCGTTTTAGTCGATTTTGATATCTTCCAATTTAAAAACCTAAAACTAGGGGTTATCATTAGTTTTCTTTACTATGCGAGTGGTGTATTTTACTTGGTTTTTGGTATTTACTTACAAAAAGCATGGCATTGGACAAGTATGGAAGCAGGGAAGGCAATTATTCCCTTTGGCATTGGGTTTATTGTGATGTCTTTGTGTTCTTCTATACTGAGTAAATACATGCGAGAGGCCATTCTGTCCGTCGGGTTGTGGATGTATGTTGTGGGATTTTTGTTGCTATGGGTGACGTTGTATCACTATCATCCGCTGTTGTTTACTTTCGATTTATTTGTAATCGGATGTGGTATGGGATTAACTTTGTCTTCTGTTGTTCGACTTAGCTTAAGTAATATTCCCGTGCAATTTGCAGGTTTAGCTTCAGGTACGGTGAATTGTGGACTACAAATTGGTTCTGCTTTTGGCGTAGCCGCTTTAGGTAGCGTATTTTTTGCGCTAGCTGAAATATACGACTATACGGTTGCTTTTGGCGCTGTTTTAGGACTCATCTGCTTCTTGTTGCTGATTGCTATTTACTTGAGTAGCAAGATGGGGGAGAATAGTTGACAGTAAGTGGTGAGTGGGAAATGGGTGAACTATTCACCACTCACCATTCACCACTCACCATTCACTATTCACCATTCACCATTCACCCCTAATAACTCATCAAATTCAGGGATACTTTTGCCTTGGTTCATTGCGTACCTTTCGATTTTTAAAAATTGCTTACTTACTTAAAAGATGGACGTATTATTTGCCTTAGATCCCCATGTTAGAGATGAAAATCGAGGGATGATATTCACTGATTATATTGCTGCAACTGAGCCTAGTAAAACGGTTGTTGTTGAAAAAGAAAAGCCAGAAGAAGCACTGTCCTTCGTTTCTGCATTCGCTCACTGTGATCTAATCAATTCTATTCAGTAAGTCGATGAATCAATTAGCAGAAATTTTCGAAAGCGAATCCCAAGAGAAAGCATATTTTATATTTGTAACGGTTGCCTTAAAAATGGTTGAAAAAATCTATGTCAATTTACCCAAAACGATACAGCAAATCGCTGACGATGCTCGGGAGTATTGGACTAATAAGCAGCAAGAACACCTCACGGAGGCGCATTTAAAACAACACGATCTCTTTATTTCTAAATTGCGAATGAAGAACCCCAAACGTTATGAAATAGATCAGAATTTGGATTTAAAATTGGTACAATTGGTCTTAATGCCCAGCATTCAAGAGAACTACTTTGACTATTACCTCGATTGGATGTATGAAGTAGGCCATCGACTGGGATTTACCAACCAACAGCTAGAGGCCTTAATTGAGGAGACGATCGCAGCGGATAGCCGTAAACTGTGAACTGTTTTCACTACCTTTATGGCAAAGGAAATGATCTATGGAAAATAAGGGAATTCCGATCTACAATATTTGCAACTTAATTGGAACGGATAATCTGTTACAGGATTGTGTGGTATATCGTTTAGAGGAGTATATTTCGGACCGACCAACGCTGGTTTCTTCTCCTCATCGCCATGCTTTTTATCAAATTTTGTTTATAACAGAAGGAGAGGGGCTTCACTTTATTGATTTTAAGAAATTTTCCATTGAAAATCACTGCTTATTTTTTTTAAATGCTTCTCAAGTACACAAATGGGAATTTAAACCGGGAACAAAGGGATTCTTGATCAATTTTAATGAGAATTTCCTGCGTACTTTTTTGGTTAATCCCAATTACCTTCAGGAGTTTTCCTTTTTTACGGGTGATGTAGAATACTCCAAGTTTTCTTGTGAGAAGTGTTATGAGGTTTTGCATACTAAGTTTGAAAAAATTTATAGGGCTTATACCCAAAAACAGCCCTTGTATGAAGACTTTATGCGCGTTTTGATGTTGGAATTATTTTTGGAAACCCAGCTGTTTTTGGTTAAAAAGACAGAAGCTACTGCGGAGCATCAAGAAATCAATAGTGCCCATTTTATCATTAAGAATTTCGAAAAATTAGTGGAACAACATTTTATTGCTAAACGATTACCTGGTGAATATGCTGATTTGCTGTTTGTTACACCTAATCATCTCAATGCTTTATGCAAGAAAGTATTGGGTATAACAGCAGGTGAAGTTATACGCAATCGCATGGTCTTAGAGTGTAAACGACTATTAGTCAATGTAGATGTGTCCATTAGTGAAATTGCCTATGAACTCAACTTTAAGAATAGCGCTTATTTCTCCCGCTTCTTTAAAAAAAATACGGGATTATCACCTGATGAATTTCGAAAAATAAACTAAGTATTGATTTGTGAAATACAAATCCATTTTGTTTTCCCACCTCAATTGATTAGTATAAAGAACACCATGTTTTGTATAATATTTTCCAGAAGCTAGGCCTCTAACTTTGTTGAAAAATAATACAATATGGATTTTCCTTTATTTCATTTAGACTGGCTGAATGATCGCTTTCTGATCGCTGTGATTGCGATTATTCACGTATTTATCAACCACGGATTGGCCGTGGGTTTTATTCCTTATATTACTTTATTAGAACAGCAAGGTGTCGTTAAGAGTGGTCCGCAAGAGGTAACAGACCTCGAATGGGATAAGATGGTACAGCGCATGATGATGGTTGGCTTTGTGATCACCACCACCGTGGGTGCCATGACAGGTGTTGGCATTTGGTTCTCTGCGGCACTTATTAGTCCCAATTCTATTGGTAGTTTGATCCGTGTCTTTTATTGGGGGTGGTTTACCGAATGGGTGGTCTTTGTGCTTGAAGTTGTTTTTATTATGATTTATTTTCTCACGTGGAAAAATTCAAACAAATCCCTTCGTGCTAAACAACGTCATATCCGATTTGGCTGGTTCTTAGCTGCTTTCTCTTGGCTAACGATGGCTATTATTGTAGCGATTTTAGGATTTATGATGGACCCCGGTAATTGGATCGATGATCATTCCTTACTCAATGGATTAACCAATCCCATTTACCTTCCACAGTTGCTTTTTAGAACTCCAACAGCTATGGTTGTGGCAGGTGCTTTTGGCTTCTTATTAATCATGCTGTTTAGCAAGAAAAACAGCCCGATTCGAAAACCCGCTTTGAAAACTACAGCCATTTGGACTTTATTGTGGTTGCCTTTATCTATTCTAGCAGCGATCAATTACTATCGCGTAATTCCAGAAGCTATGACGGCTAATATGAGTACAGCCGTAGGAACGATGGATTTTGAACAGTACTATAATCTCCTGAAATACATCATCCTTATTGCGACAAGTTCACTCGCCTTATTGGCTATTTGGACCTTGATTAAACCCAAAAAAGTCAATTTGGTACTCGTGATTATTCCCTTTGTGCTTTCCCTTGGTTTCTTGGGTATTTTTGAACGCGTTAGGGAGTTCATCCGGAAACCTTATGTGATTGGAAATTATATGTATTCCAATTTAATACGCGAAGAAGATTATCCTTTACTCCAACGCGATGGTGTACTTCAACACGCCACGTATACGTCCATCACTGAAATTACGGAATCAAATAAATTAGAAGCAGGACGGGATGTCTTTATGATTGCATGTTCCCGTTGTCATACCAGCCAAGGGATTAATTCGATTATTTATGTTTTTGAAAAAATGTATGGTGTAGGTAAGCCCTTGGACATCAATTCGATGAAAGCCTATATCCCCAATATGCACAACGGCCGCACCTATATGCCACCGTATCCGGGAAATGAAGCTGAACTAGATGCGTTGGCGCATTATATCTTTTATTTACAACAAAGTGGAGCAACACTAGAAGGAGCCCAAAGTATTGGAGTTACAGTTAATCCCAATCACACAGTTGAAAAATTTATTGAAAACAAACTAAAAAATTCCTCAAATGAATAATACACCACTACCCAAAGATATTCCCCTTGATTTACCACTACCTGAATGGTTACTCGTCCTTTTGCTTGTCGTTTCATTTCTCGCTCATATTTTATTTGTCAACCTGATGGTTGGTGGTTCTATTGCCACTTTATGGGCGGAAATTAAGGGGTTAAAAAACAAAGAATACGATACGTTGGCTAAAGAAATTGCCGCTACCATAACAGTTAATAAATCGATAGCAGTTGTGTTGGGTGTTGCGCCTTTACTGAGTATTAATACGCTGTATACCGTTTATTTTTACACCGCCAATTCACTAACTGGAATTATGTGGATTCTCATTATTCCCTTAGTTGCTATCGTATTTTTATTGACCTATTTACACAAGTACACCTGGGAAGCTATGCACAAAATGAAAGTACTTCACATTTCCATTAATGTGCTGGCTGTACTTTTGTTTTTGTTTATCCCATTGATTTTTTTAGTTAATGTTAATTTAATGCTTTTTCCCGAAAAATGGATGAGTGTAAGCGGTTTTTTATCTGCCTTAACCTTGCCGAATGTCTTTCCGAGGTATTTTCATTTTTTAGGAGCTTCTTTGGCAATCACAGGACTGTTTATTAGCTGGTATATGGGACGAAAGAATTATCCTTTTGAGGAGTATTTTACTGTATTTACCCGTGCAAAAGTGAAGCGAATAGGTTATCAAATGGCCTTAGGTGCTTCGGTAGCGCAATTTTTATTTGGTCCATTGGTACTGGTTACTTTACCAGCAAAAGGATTTAGTTGGAGCATGCTGGGCATCATCTTTACGGGAGTGGCTATTGCGGCCTATGCGATTTACTATATGATTAAAACCCTTAGGGGAACAGATGATCAACTCGATCGCTATTTCAAGCGCATCGTTGTGGCAATGAGTATTGTCGTGCTCTTTATGGGCAGTGGTCGACACGTATATCGAGCCAATGCTATACAACCCCATCGCGAATTAATGGCAGAAAAAACGGCTGCCTTTGAAGCCGCTTCTAAGGCAGCGAGAGAGGAAGCCATAAACCAAAAGGAACACGAGAGCCAAGCCCTTGCCACAGCAGAAGCTTCCGGTGATTTAACCGCTAAA
>JASLHL010000211.1 GCA_030152225.1 Flavobacterium sp.
CTATCGCATAGAAGCGGCAGCACAGCTCTATCACGCGGGAAAGATTGATTTTATAGTGGTTAGTGGAGACAATAGTCGCGAGAATTACAACGAACCCAAAGACATGGAAGAAGGGCTAATTGAACGTGGCGTTCCCAAAGATCACATCTATTTGGATTACGCTGGTTTTCGCACTTTAGATTCTGTATATCGCATGAAAGCCATTTTTAACGAGGATGTTTTCACCATTATCTCTCAGCCTTTCCACAATGAAAGAGCCGTGTACATTGCCAATCATTTGGATTTGCAAACGGTTGGATTTAATGCACAAGATGTGACCCGTAAATATGGATTTAAAACCTTAGTCCGTGAAAAATTTGCCCGCGTAAAAGTCCTACTCGACAACCTGACCAATAAAAAACCAAAATATTTAGGCCCTCAAATCCTTATAGGAACTGGGTTAAAACAAGAAAAAGTCGAGTAATTACTCGACTTTTTCTTTTCTTTTTCTTTTCTTTTTCTTTTTCATTATACGAATAGATGCCAAATTTGGGTGACAACAAAACATACCACTAGGCCAAAAATGATCGGCATAATAGAGGCAACTGTCGTCCATTTCACACTATGTGTTTCTTTATAAATGGTGTAAATCGTTGTGCTACATGGATTATGCAACAAACTAAAAAGCATCAAGTTAACTCCTGTAAGTGTAGTCCATCCCGCCATTTGTAAAATGGTGGCAATCTCGCCATCAGATACTTCAAACATTACTCCTGCTCCTTCTCCAATCGTTGCATCTCCCAAAACCATTGCGGTTAACATTAAGATTGTAGGAATCACAATTTCATTGGCTGGAATCGCTACAATGTAAGCGAGCAAGATCACGCCATTCAATCCAATAAGCATGGCAAAGGGATTTAAACCATCAATCATCCAAAGGGCAATACTCTTATCTGCGATGTAAAGATTACACACCAACCAAATAATTGCTCCTGCGGGTGCAGCAAAAACAACAGCACGCCAAAGCACGATTAACGTTCGATCAATTAAAGAAGTATAGACAGTCTGCCATACTTTCGGAGGACGATAAGGCGGTAATTCTAAGGTAAAGAAGGAGGATTCTCCTTTTAGCATTGTCTTAGAAAGCATCCAAGAGGTAAAAAACGTAAACGCAATACCCAATACCACAATACCGACAACAGCTAATGTTGAAACCGTATTAGCTAAATACTTCGGCACTAATGCACCAATGAAAATAGTAGCCATCAGTATTTGAGTAGGCCAACGTCCATTGCACAGCGAAAAGTTATTGGTAATAATAGCGATTAACTTTTCCCGAGGGCTATTGATAATTCGAGTAGCTACTACACCCGCAGCATTACAGCCAAATCCCATACTCATGGTCAAGGCTTGTTTACCGTGGGCACCGGCTCCTTTAAAAATACGATCAAGGTTAAAAGCGACCCGTGGCAAGTATCCAAAATCTTCCAATAGGGTAAATAGCGGAAAAAAGATAGCCATTGGAGGCAACATCACAGCGATAACCCAGGCGGTTGCCAAATAAACTCCATCGATTAAAAACCCACTCAACCACCAAGGGAATTGCAAGCTTACAGCAGCATCTTTCAATAAAGGATACAATTGATCCAATAAAAGGTAAGACAAAGCTTCAGAAGGATAGTTAGATCCTATAATAGTCAACCACAAGATTCCACCTAACATCAAAAGCATTAAGGGAAACCCCCAGCGTTTACTCGTAACCACTTGATCAAGGGTGCGATCAATTCGGAAAGCGCGTTGGTTATCATCGGCTTGCACGCGACCTTTTACAATGTTGGAAACTTGTGAAAAAATCGCTCCTGCAACATTATCTGAATAGTCCAATCCCAAGGCTTCTTGGTATTGCTTTGATTTTTCTATAATGGGTAGCATTTGTTCGGGAGTAATCCCTTCAGACAAGGCTCCACTTACTAAAGCCGTTTCAATGCTGGGATCTTGCTGAATCAAACGCATAGCAATCCAAGATACACTTGGCATTTGAGGATCAATCGCCAATAAATCAGCAGCAATAGCTTGTACTGCTTTTCGAGAATCTCCAGAAATTCCAGTAATATTTTTTTGTTCGGCTACAAACTTTCCCGTTGCTACTTGATCAATCGCGTGTAATAGATCGGTGATTCCCTCCTTATTTCGCGCTGAAGTTGGAATGACAGGGACACCTAAATCGCGAGATAATCCGCGTACATCAATTTCAACCCCATGGCGTTTAGCTTCGTCCATGAGATTCAAACAAACCACAACTTTTGTTGTAATTTCCTGAATTTGAACAACCAAACTCAAATGACGTTCCAATCGACCTGCATCAACGACAACTACCGTAACATCAGGTTCGCCAAATAGAATATAGTCCCGTGCTACTTCCTCATCTTCAGAGGTTGACATCAAGGAATAGGTTCCGGGTAAATCAACCAAACGATACATCTGATCGCCATACGAGAAACTACCTTCTGCACGGGTAACCGTTTTTCCTGGCCAATTTCCTGTATGTTGTTTTAATCCTGTTAAGGCATTAAATATTGTACTTTTTCCTGTGTTTGGATTTCCTGCTAAAGCTACCGCATAATCGTATTTTCCCGATAAATTACCGAGTTTCTTTAAATCTGCTGCTTTATTCAAATCACATAGTTCACAGGCTGAATTTGTGTTCATATGCTGTCCTTTCTTCAAAAATTAATTCTTCTCTTCGAGTAAAACCATTTGGGCATCCTCTTTTCGCAAAGAAATAATCGTATTGTAAATCGAATAAGCAACTGGGTCTTTTAACGGGCTTATGCTGTGTACGGCAATTGTAGCTCCAGCAACAAATCCTAAATCTAAAAATCGCTGATGCACTTCTCTCGGACAATCTTTTGCAATGCCCTTAATAATGCCCTTATTTCCCAGTTTTAAATCCGATAAATTCATTCGTCTACTTTTGTTTAGATGTACAAAATTACAAAATTAGACAAGTCTAACAATAAATTTAGCGTAATTTATACTTTTTAAAAATAAAAAAGAGTAAAAGAAATAATAAATAGGGCTATTGATAAGGGCAAAACCCAGATACCCCTTAAAAAAAGTAAATTTTAAAAGGGAAATGAACAAGATGCAAAAAAACAGGAGATTAAATCGCTTTAAATGCGTTTTCAAAGGGAACACGATGGATTAAACTACGTCCGAGCGTTACTTCATCTGCATATTCCAATTCATCACCAACGGCAATTCCACGTGCAATAGTAGAAGTAATTACTTCGCAATCCTTAATCTGTTTATAAATAAAGAAATTGGTTGTGTCACCATCCATAGTGGAACTCAAGGCAAAAATCAACTCTTTAACTGTACCACTTTTTACTTTTTCTACCAGAGATTGAATATTCAATTGGCTGGGACCAATTCCATCAATAGGTGAAATCTTTCCTCCTAATACGTGATAAATTCCCTTAAACAACTGGGTGTTTTCCAATGCCATGACATCGCGCACATCTTCTACTACACAAATCACTTGTTGATCGCGAGAAGGATTCGCACAAATCTCACAGATTTCAGCATCTGAAATATTATGACAACTACGACAATAAATAATCGCTTGGCGCATTTTATCCAATGCTTGAACCAAACGCGACGTTTGTTCTTCCGGTTGTTTTAATAAATGTAAAGCCAAGCGCAAAGCTGTGCGTTTACCAATACCAGGTAGTTGAGAAATTTCTTCTACTGCTTTTTCTAATAATTTTGAAGGGAAATCCATGGGGCAAAGATATAAAATATACAACTATTTTCCACGTTTTTATGCAATACTCCCTGTCGTATGGGCACCAATAATTGGCCTAAATCTCGGATTCACAAACAAAAAAATGCAGTTTCTTTTCACAAAGGGCCATAGCCGTGTATTACTAAAATTTACTTACTTTTGATTTTATACAAATGCAAAACGAACTTGTGCAATGACGCCACTAACTATCATTCTTATTATCGCTGTTTACTTTGGACTACTAATTGCCATCTCTCATTTCACTAGTAAAAAAGACAGTAGCAATGATGCGTTTTTTAGTGCAAACAAAAACGCTAAATGGTATTTAGTCGCATTTGGCATGATTGGAACGGCTCTTTCTGGTGTGACGTTTATCTCCGTTCCAGGAGAAGTAGGATCTCCCAATGGAGAACAGTTCAAATATTTTCAATTCATTTTGGGAAATGCCGTGGGATTTATTCTTACTGCTTCTGTTTTGCTTCCTCTGTATTACAAGTACAACCTCGTTTCGATTTATACCTATATTGAAAAAAAACTAGGCTTTTATAGCTACAAAAGTGCCGCTTCTATTTTCTTGCTGAGTCGTACCATTGGATCAGCCTTTCGCCTATATCTTGTGGTAATTGTTTTACAACGCTATGTCTTTGATTACTTTGGCATTCCCTTTTTTGCTACGGTACTCATTGCCTTATTGCTGATCTATGCCTATACGTACAAAGGGGGATTAAAAACCATCATCATTACTGATTCACTACAAACCTTTTTCTTGGTTTCCTCCGTAATCTTAACGATTATCTTTATCTGTCATCAACTCGATTTATCGGCTATTCAAGCTTTTGAAGCAGTGAAGGAAAGTAATTATTCTAAAATTTTCTTCTTTGAAGATTTTATGGGCAATCGCTATCACTTTTTCAAACAATTCTTGGGTGGAATTTTCGTTACCGTAGCCATGGTAGGACTGGATCAGGATTTGATGCAGAAAAATTTGAGTTGTAAAAACATCAAAGAAGCCCAAAAAAACATGTACTCTTTTACGGCTATCTTTGTTGTTGTCAACTTGCTTTTTTTAGGGATTGGCGCATTGTTATACATCTATGCCAACAATCAAGGAATCGAGGTACCTTTAGATGCAGTGACACAAAAACCAAGAACCGATTTACTATTTCCCGAAATAGCCTTTCATCACTTATCTTTGTTTCCTGCCTTAGTCTTTTTATTGGGATTAACTGCTGCTACCTTTGCAACAACAGATTCCGCATTAACGGCTTTAACCACCTCTTTTTGTATTGATTTTCTTCACATGGATAAACAAAAAGATAACCCCACTAATGTTTGGAAAAGAAAACTAGTTCACTTCGGTTTTTCAATCCTGATGTTTTTGGTAATTATCTTGTTTAATGCCATTAATGATGCTTCAGTGGTTAGCATGATTTTTAAAATTGCATCCTATACCTACGGTCCTTTATTAGGGCTATTCAGCTTTGCCATTTTCTTTAAAAACCGACGTGTAAAGGATAAGCTGGTACCTTATATTTGCTTGCTTGCTCCTTTTGTTACCTTGTGGTTTAGCAACCACTCCAGCGACTTATTAAACGGCTATGTTTTTGACAATGAATTGATCGTTGTCAATGCGTTAATCACTCTCCTACTTCTGTTGTGCAGTAGCTCGCGATCAAAATTGATTCGTGCGTAACAAAACCAAGGTACACGCTTCTTCATAGCCAATATTATTTTGGATCAAACGTTTATAAAACGCTGGATTTTCTGTACTGGGATTAAAAATCACCCGATTGGGTTTTAATTGAATAATGTAGTCATAAAAGTCTTCTTGTCGCTCAGGATTAAGATAAACAGTCACGGTATTGATGTCTGAATACGGAATTAGTTCCGTTTGAATATCCACATCCAATACACGTCCTTTTCTCAATCCATGGGCTACCACTTCGTGTTTATATTCGCGTAACATTCGAATCGCTTGATTGGAATATCGCTCTTCTTTTAAAGAAGCCCCTAATACAATCGTTTTCTTCATGGTTTTTTGTATTATCTTTACTTTTAAATATACTAAATTATCTTAAATAAAACAAATTATTAATCATTTTAAAATTTAATCTAAACAAAAACATAACACAATGATAAAAATCATGTTTTAATATTAAAAAAAGAAATACATTTGTTAAAGTATAATTGTAATACAGATAACTATGAAAAAGCTATTTCTATCATTATTAGGTGCTGTTTTATTAATGGGTAATACAGCAACTGCTCAAGAAACACCACAAGAGAAAGATTCTTACAAATGGCAAGTACGCCTACGTGGTGTAGGAGTAATTCCTCACAATAGGGCTGACATTGGCGGTATTGGAGGACAAATAGATGTGAATAACAACTTTATTCCAGAGCTTGACTTCACGTATTTCTTTACAGAAAACCTTGCTGCAGAGTTAATCTTAGGAACATCTAGACATACGGTTGGAACACTAGGTTCAGATTTGACTCCTGTTGCTGGGCCATCAAATGCAAATGTAGATTTAGGTAGTGTTTGGTTATTACCTCCTACATTAATGGTGCAATATCACTATCCCGTGACAAGTAACTTCAAACCCTATGTTGGAGCTGGGGTGAATTACACGTTTTTCTACAATGAAAAATCAGGAGCTGCGAAAGGAATTTCATATGACAATAAATTTGGTTGGGGATACCAATTTGGATTTGATATCGACATCACAGATAAATTCTTTATCAACGTTGACTTCAAAAAATTATTCTTGAAAACAGACGTAACAGTTGATGTAACGAACCTTAATCCAACAGGTGAACAATTAAAACTACCAGCAAAAGTTAAAATTGATCCTATGTTAATTGGTTTTGGTGTAGGAATGCGTTTTTAATTATTTAATTAATTTTTTCATACTATGTTCCTAGTGGATCCACTAGGAACATTTTTTTTGCTCTGTGTTTTTGTCGACCTTTGCTCTTTCGCAAAAAGAGTCAAATTACATGGATCAGCCAATTACCTTTAAAAGGATTAATGCACTTGCTATACCTGCCATTTTTTCTGGAATATCGGAATCAATCATCACCCTAACTGATATTGCTATTGTTGGAAATATAAAAGAAAATAGTGTTGAAGCATTAGGAGCAGTAGGTTTGGTAGGATCTTTTTTATCGGCTATTATCTGGGTTGTTGCACAAACAAAGACATCCTTGTCGGCCACCGTTTCACAACATTATGGTTCCAAACGTTTACTTGTGATTAAAACATTAATACCTCAAGCGATTCTCTTTAACTTCCTGTTGAGTCTTTTTCTATTCCTGGTCACTACTTTTTTTGTACATGAAATTTTTACAGCTTATAATGCAGAAGGCCTACTCCTAACGTATGCTAAAGAATACTATGTTATTCGGGCCTGGGGATTTCCATTAACCCTAATCACCTTTGCTTTATACGGCGTATTTAGGGGATTACAAAATACCATCTGGGCCATGAAATGCAGCCTAACAGGAGCCGCACTGAATGTCATCCTTACCTATATCCTCGTCTATGGAATAGAGGGACTTATTCCTGCTTATCACATCAAGGGAGCCGCTTATGCCAGTGTTGTAGCACAATCCGTCATGTTGATCATGGCCTTTTACTACTTTTTTAAATACACACCATTTACCATGCGATTGAGTAAAAGACTGAACCCCAGCCTTAAGCCTTTTATTGTCATGAGTTTTAACTTCATTATCCGAACAGCAACGCTCAATGTGGCTATCTACTTGGCTAATGCCTATGCCACTGGATATGGTAAAAGCTTCATCGCTGCACAAAGTATTTTGATGAATATCTGGCTGTTTTTCTCTTTCTTTATTGATGGTTATGCCACTGCAGGTAATGCCATGTCTGGAAAGTTATTAGGAGAAAAAAACTATCCTGCACTTTGGCAAATGAGCAAAGCCATAAGCAAATATGCCATCCTTATCTCTATTATTCTAATTGCTATTTGTTTTGCTTTCTATGAACAAATTGGCCTCTTATTTAATCAAGATCCCGAAGTGATTCGCGTATTTACTTCCGTATTCTGGATTATCTTACTGGTTCAACCCATCAATTCACTTGCCTATATCTATGACGGTATTTTTAAAGGAATGGGGGATGCTAAATTCTTGAGAAACAACCTGATCTTTGCTACTTTTTGTGGTTTTCTTCCTACGCTACTTTTATTTGACTATTTGGGTTTCCAACTGTATAGCGTTTGGATCGCCTTTGCCGTTTGGATGTGTTGTAGAAGTTTTCCGTTGATGTATATTTTTAAAAAGAATTATTTGAGGGTGAACCGTGAACCGTGAACCAAAATGTAGCAGTGTTGCAAACATGCGACAAGTCTATTTATATTGTATAGAAGTACTTAACTTTGTATATAGAATTAATATAAATAGTTATGATACATCAAGATAAAGACAATTGTTGTAATTCAAAATTAGAGTTCAACAAAAAACCAACTCCTGGACACAACCACGAGGGGCAGGACCACAACCATGATGATCACGATCACAATCACGGAGAAATGAGTAGCAAATACACCATTGGTTTTAGTATACTGTTATTCTTTTTAGGGGTATTCTTTGCCAATGTACTCCAAGCCGATTGGTTTATCAACAATCCAACATTGCGCCTATTTTGGTATATAGCTGCTTATGTACCTGTTGGCTTACCTGTATTAAAAGAAGCCTTTTCTCTCCTGCTAAAAAAAGATTTTTTCAATGAATTCTCTTTAATGGGAATTGCTACTTTAGGGGCATTTGCCATTGGTGAATATCCAGAAGGTGTTGCTGTAATGCTTTTCTACACTATTGGAGAGCTCTTTCAAGAATCGGCGGTTAACAAGGCCAAAGGCAACATCAAAGCGCTTTTAGATATTCGTCCTAATGAAGCTAATGTATTTAGAAACAATGCCTTTACTATAGTCAATCCTGAAGAGGTAGCTATTGGCGAACGCATCCAAGTAAAAGTAGGAGAAAAAATTCCGTTGGACGGAGAATTACTCTCAGATAAAGGAAGTTTTAATACGTCTGCCCTAACAGGAGAAAGTAAACCTTCAACCTATAAAAAAGGAGATGTCGTGCTAACGGGAATGATCAACTTGGAACAAGTGATTGAGGTTCGCACAACAAAACTATATCAAGATAGCTCATTGGCTAAAATATTAGAAATGGTACAGGAAGCAAGTGCCCGTAAGGCTCCGACTGAATTGTACATCCGTAAATTTGCCAAAGTTTACACGCCTATTGTTTTCTTTTTAGCCGTGCTGTTAACCTTTGTTCCTTATCTTTTCTTAGGAGATGGATATGTATTTACACAATGGTTAGAACGCGCCTTGGTTTTCTTGGTCATCTCTTGTCCATGTGCTTTAGTTATTTCGGTTCCTCTGGGGTATTTTGGTGGAATTGGTGCGGCTTCGAGAAATGGAATCTTATTCAAAGGATCAAACTTCTTAGAACTTATGGCGAAATTGGATATCGTTGTCATGGATAAAACGGGTACCTTAACAGCGGGTGTATTCAAAGTTCAACAAGTAGAAACAACATACCCACAGAATGAATTTGTTCAACTCGTTTCGGCTATCGAAAAACAATCAACACACCCTATTGCTAAAGCTATCGTAGAAGCATATCCAACGACATTAGTCGCTGAAAATGTAAGGGAAATTTCGGGTAAAGGATTAGCAGGGGTAATCAATAACCAAGAAATACTTGTAGGAAATACCGCCCTATTAGCACAACATAGCATTGATTTTCCACAGGAAATCAACGACATTGTAGAGAGTATTGTTGTTGTTGCGATTGACAATACGTATGCTGGATACATTACGATTGCAGATGAAATTAAGGAAGATGCTCAAGAAGCTATTCGTCTTATGAAGAGTATGGGCGTACAAAAAACAATCATGTTAAGTGGTGATAAAGATACCATTACCCAAAAAGTAGCCAAGGAAACAAAAATTGATTTTGCACTTGGCGGACTCCTACCAGAGGGTAAGGTTGAACAAGTTGAAAAATTGAAAAAGGAAAATCCAACCAGTTCCATTGCTTTTGTTGGTGATGGAATTAATGATGCCCCTGTACTTGCTTTAAGTGATGTAGGTATAGCCATGGGAGGACTGGGAAGTGATGCTGCAATTGAAACCGCCGATGTCGTTATACAAACCGATCAACCGTCTAAAGTAGCTACAGCTATTCACATTGGTAAAGAAACACGCAAAATCGTAATTCAAAATATAACCTTTGCCCTAGTCGTAAAAATCATCGTTCTCATTCTAGGTGCAGGTGGAATTGCAACTATGTGGGAAGCTGTTTTTGCAGACGTAGGTGTGGCTCTACTTGCGATATTAAACGCAGTAAGAATTCAAAAAATGAAATTTATCTAAATAAAAAAGTCCCATTAATTTGGGACTTTTTTTATCTCATTATTGTTTATAGGCTACGATAACACCAATCAACATTCCTAGTAGGAATAACGCAAAAGTAAATTGAATCACTTTTTGGGTTTGTATTCTCATTTCTTTTATACTCATTTTTACTATTCTTTACTATTTCTTTTCATTCAACTCAAATTGCTATTCCTCTTCTGTACTTGTTTTAAATTGATCTAAGGTTTCTTTCATCTGTTTGAGATAACGACCATACAACCGTTTAATCCAGTACTTAGTCACGAAAACCACAAAAACGCATAAAAAAATCAAATACACAATAAAAATCCAGTTGGTAAAAAGTAAACTAATTTTAGCTAAAGGAAAACCCACAAAAAATGGAATAAAAAAGATCACAAATGGCGCAAGTGAAAAACAGAAATTTTCATATAGCTGTATATACATACGGGTATGAAAATAAACTTCATACAAACTATCCCTGGAATTCATTTCTAATGTACTCGATAGACGATAAAATAAGACCATTTTTATAACATAGTAGAACGATACAACAGCGAATAAAACATAAACCCCATAAAAGAAAAAGCGATTCTCTTCTGGCATAGCATGCACTTGAGGAAAAAAAGCTATTCCGATTATGGCTACTGTTTGTAAAATGATATCTTTCAAAGCATTTTTTCGTATGCGATCCAAAGGTAAACGATCAATAGAAGCCGACAGCGTCTCTTCAGTTACCTTTGGCGTCTGAATCGACTGATTGTCCCATGATTTTTTTATCTCATCAAAATTCATATCCTTTTCGTTTTATTATGTCTTGTAATTTACTTTTTGTTCGATTCAACTTAACACGGGCATTGCCTTCTGAAATACCAAGGTTCACTCCGATTTCCTGATGCGAAAATCCCTCTAAATACAGAAAGATCAGTGCTTTCTCTATGTCATTTAATTCGTGAATAGCCTTATAGAGATAATCCAACTGTTGTTCAATCTCCCAATTATTCTCTTCACTCTTTAATTGATGTTCTGCTTCTCCAAGACGAAAGGTTGTCTTGGTAATTTTACTGTCTTTTTTAAAATAGGTAATAGCTGTATTCAAGCAAACCCGATACATCCAGGTAGAAAACTGACTATTCCCTTGAAACGTATGATACGACTTCCAAAGCTGACAAACCATTTCTTGATACAAATCTTCTTGATCCACTAAAGCGTTCATATACAGCTTCGCGACCTTAAACAAGATACCTTTATGGTCGTTAATCCGGTCTAAAAATTCTTTTTCTGATTTTACTTGCACAAAGTTTAGTTTAAAATAGCATGAACAGTAAACCCCTTTTCTTTCAACAAAGCAATAACACCAACTTCTCCTGCTAAATGTCCAGCTCCAACAGCAAACAACGTGCGCTTTTTAGGCATGATATCTAGCATTTTTTTTATCCAAGCGCGATTGCGATTGTCTAATAAACTAATTTTTCCCTCTTTAGACAAAGACTTAGGATCAATAGCCATAGCATAAAGCGCTTCAATATCTTCTTGATTAAAAGCAGCAACCATTGAATCAAAGCTTGTTTCTGTACTATCTTTTTCCTTGAGTTGTAGTAAAATTTCTTTTGCAGTGTAAAGCTGATTGGTTACTTCAATCTGATCTTTGAAACGTTCTAATCCAATAAAGTGCTTATTTTGACTCAACCCTATTTGTAGAATCTCCATATCGTATCCCGTTACCTCACAAGAAATCTCTTTCATCGCTAACATCCCCATAACAAGGATAGGTGGAAGGTGGTCAACTACTTCTAAATCAATCGCATATTTCTTTTTTAATAAAAAGCGAAACTCTTCTTTTTCCACTTCAGTCAATTGAGAGGATAGAGCAATTGGCGAAACCATCAGTTCCTGAATGCTCATCAGTTCATTCCTATCCGTTAAATTTACTTCTAAAGCAATTTGATCTACTGCGCCAATAGCGCTCATAACTTTATCCGCTACGTATAAATCCGCTGAACAAACCATATGAAAGGTCCCTAAAAGATAGGATGATTCTTTTAAACCATTACCAGAAATCTCCCATAGGATTGATTTATCTAATGCTTTTTGAGCGTAACTAGCTCCAAAAGAGAATATAACGAAAAAAATGATTAATAGTAAACGTCTCATACGATACCTATAATTTAGTGTTTGACTAGTAAGTACACAAAATACAAAAACGTTACATCTTTTTTTGAAGTATTTACGTGGTTTGAATGGAGAAGGGAAAAGGGAAAAGGGAAAAGGGAAAAGGGAAAAGGGAAATGGGAGAAGGGAAAAGGGAAATGAGAGAAGGGAAATGAGAAATGAGTGAGATTTTCAGTACAAAGAAGACGTTCTTTTTAATTGCGTGATTAGTTCATCAGCAGATTCTACTCTTCTCCCATTTCCCATCTCCAATCTCCACTGTCAACTATTCACTATTTCCCACTCACCCAATCACCATAAACCAAAAAAAAAGCCTGACTACTTGCGTAATCAGGCTTTCAAAAGAAGGGCGACGACATACTCTCCCACCATGTGGCAGTACCATCTGCGCTAGCGGGCTTAACTTCTCTGTTCGAAATGG